>JAJYHA010000181.1 GCA_021784995.1 Myxococcales bacterium | reverse complement strand
GCGCGCGAAGTCGAGGGCGGAGGAGCGCGCGTCCGCCGAGACCAGGGCTGCCCAGCTCCCGCCCGCGCCGCGCCAGGAGAGCGCGAGCACCGCGGCCAGCGCGAGCCCGGGCCAGGAGAGCAGCCAGGGCCGGGGCGGATCGGCCGCCGCGGCGGGCGCCCTCACGGCAGCGGCTCCTGCGCCGCTCGTCGCGCCAGCTCGAGGAACGCGCGCGCCGCGTCCGGGAGGGGGAGGGCGCTCCTCCAGGCGACGAAGAAGCGCCGTGGGATCTTGATCGCGTCGAGGCGCACCAGGCGCACGCGCCCGATCGCGAGCGCCGGCGCGACCGAGCGGCGAGAGGCGAAGCCGACGCCCACGCCCGCCGCCACCGCCGCCAGCAGCGCCGCCACGCTGCCGGCCTCCAGGACGGAGGAGGCGGGATCGAGCGCCACGCCCATGCCGGCCAGCTGCGCCTCCACGATGGCGCGCGTCGCCGAGCCGGGCTCGCGATCGACGCGCGGCAGCCGCGCCGCCAGGCTGGCGGGCAGCGGGTCGGGGAGGCCGCCGAAGGAGGGCGCGGCCACGAGCACGATCTCGTCCTCGGCGAAGTCCTCGAAGTGGAGGTCGGGCGCCGGGTGGCGGGCGCCCACGAAGGCCAGGTCGAGCGCTCCGGCCGTCAGCGCCTCGAGGGCGGCGCGGGTGTCCTTCACCACCAGCCGGAGCGGCACGCCGGGGCAGGCGCGAGCGAAGGAGGCCACGGCGGGCGGGAGCAGGTGCTCGCCGGGGGTGGTCGAGGCCCCGATGCGCAGCTCGGCGACGTCGGCCCGGAGGGGAGGGCCGGCGGGCGCGACGACGCGCCGGGGCTCGGGAGAGCGCGTCGCGCCCTCGGGCTGGTAGAGCAGCGCGAGCGCGTCGCGGGTGACCTCCTCGCGCCGCGCGTCGAAGAGGACGCGGCCGTCCCGGATCCCGACCAGCCGCGGGAAGTGCGGCAGCACCGGCTCGAGGTGGTGCGTCGAGAGCAGCAGGGTGCGGCCCTGCGTGGTCTCGACCAGCAGGCGGACCACCGCCCGGGACCGCTCGGGATCGACGGCGGAGAAGGGCTCGTCCGCCACCACCACCTCCGGCGCCTGGTAGAGCACGCGCGCCACCGCGACGCGCTGCTGCTCCCCGCCCGAGAGGCGGTCCACGCGCTGGTCCAAGCGGCCGGCCAGGCCCACCCGCCCCAGGACCTCCGCCACCTCGGCGCGGTCGCGCCGGCGCAGCGCGGCCAGCGCCACGCCCAGCGCGGAGCGGCGCCCGAGCCGGCCCATGAGGACGTTCTCGAGGACGCTCGCCTGGGGGACGAGCTGGAGCTGCTGGTAGACGGTGCCGATCCGCGCGCGCAGCCGGCGCAGCGCGCCGGCGGCGAGCGTGGCGACCTCCTCTCCGAGCACCCGGACGCGGCCCGACGAGGCGACGAGCGAGGTGTTGACGATGCGGAGGATCGTCGACTTCCCGGCGCCGCTCGGTCCGAGCAGGGCGACCCGCTCGCCGCGCCGGACGGTCAGGGTCACGCCGGCCACCGCCTCCCGGTCGCCGAACGCGCACGTCACCTCCGCCAGCTCGACGTCGGGCGGGCTCCCCGTCGCGGCCACGGGCCGATCGGCGGGTGCCTGAGGGGAGGCGGGTCGGCTCGGCCCGGGGGTCATGAGGTCGGTCGTGCCGCGACCGCCCGGGATGCGTAACGGCTCGCGCGCGCGCCCGCAATTGCTTAGGCTCCGGGGAGGAGGACGGCATGCGCGTCGTGGTGGCTGGAGCGGGAGGCGTGGGAGGGCTGATCGGAGGGATGCTGGCGCGCTCCGGGGTGCCGGTCGGGTTCCTGGCGCGCGGCGCGCAGCTCGCGGCGCTGCGGGCGGACGGGCTGCACGTCGAGAGCCCGCGCGGCACCTTTCACCTGCCCCGCGTCGAGGCGTCCGACGATCCCGCCGCCCTGGCCCCCGCCGACGCCGTGCTCGTCGCCGTGAAGGCCTGGCAGGTGCCCGCGCTCGCGTCGTCCCTGGCGCCGCTCCTCGGGCGCGGCGGGTTCGTGGTCCCGCTCGAGAACGGGATCGACGCCGCCGACACCCTCGCCCGGGCCGTCGGGGAGGAGCGCGTGGTGGGCGGCCTGTGCCACCTCTCCTCATGGCTCGCCGCGCCCGGCCACGTGAGGCACATCGGGAACGTGCTGCGGGTCACGGTGGGCGAGCGTCGCGGTGGGTCGAGCGCCCGGATCGAGGCGCTGGCGGCCGCGCTCCGCGCCGCCGGCGTGGAGGTGGTGGTGGCCGAGGACGTCGAGGCTGCGAGCTGGGAGAAGTTCCTCTTCATCGCCGCGTCGAGCGGCGTCGGGGCGGTCGCCCGGGCGCCGGTGGGGGTGGTGCGCGCGACGCCCGAGACGCGCGCCCTCCTGGTGGCCGCGCTGGAGGAGGTGGCCACCCTGGCGCGCGCCCGGGGCGTGCGGCTGGCGGGCGACGCGGTGGCCCGTGCGCTCGCCATCGTTGACGGCTTCCCGCCCGAGACCACGCCCTCGATGCAGAAGGACGTGCAGGCGGGCCGCCCCTCCGAGCTCCAGGATCAGACCGGCGCCGTGGTCCGCATGGCGCGCGCGGCCGGGGTTCCCGCCCCCGTGAACGGCTTCCTGCTGGCGGCGCTCCTGCCACAGGAGCGCCTGGCGCGCGGCGGCGCGAGCTGATCGCGCCGGCCCTCCACGGGCCCGGACGGGCCACGCGGCGCCGGCGCTCGGGGAGACCCCGGGGCGCGCGCGCTGGATCCAGGCGGGGTGTCTGTGGCACAACACGCCCGATGATCCGTGACATCGTCGAGATCGACGAGGAGCGGTGCGACGGCTGCGGCCAGTGCATCCCCTCCTGCGCCGAGGGCGCCCTCTACCTGGAGGGCGGAAAGGTGAGGCTCCGGGGAGACGCGCTCTGTGATGGACTGGGGGCCTGTCTCGGCGAGTGCCCGCAGGGTGCCCTGCGGGTGGTCCGCCGCGAGGCCGCCGCCTTCGACGAGCAGGTGGTGGTCCGGTCGCGGGCGGCCGGCCCGTCGGCGCCCGACCGTGGCCCGCAGCTCCCGGCCGGCGATCGCGAGGCCGGGGGCTGCCCGGGCTCGCGGCCGCGCACCCTGCGCGCGCTCCCGGGCGCGATGGATCCGCGCCCCGGCGCGGTGCGTCCGCGCCTGGCGGTGGTGGGCGAGGCGCCTCCGCCCATCGTGCCGACGGGCGGGAGCTGCCTGGGGCACTGGCCGGTCCAGATCACGCTGGTCGCGCCCGGCGCCGCCCACCTGGAGGGCGCCGATCTGCTGGTGGCGGCCGACTGCGTGCCGTTCGCCTACGCGCGCTTCCACCAGGACTTCCTCGACGGCCGGCGCGTGATGGTCGGGTGCCCGAAGCTCGACGACCTGCCGGCCTACCGGGAGAAGCTCGGCGAGATCTTCCGGCGCGCCCACCCGCGCAGCGTCACGGTGGTGAAGATGCAGGTGCCCTGCTGCAACGGGATCGCCGCGGCGGCGCGAGAGGCGCTCGTCCGCGCGGGGAGCCAGGCGCCGCTGGAGATCGTGACGATCGGCGTCGACGGCGGGGTGGTGGGCAGGGCCTAGCGCGGCGCGCGCCGGTCCCGGGGGAGCCGCGCGGTCGCGACGGGCGACGCGGTCAGCCGGCCCGGCCCAGGTTCCGCCCCGGCCGCTCGGGGAGGCGCGCCGGCGCGGCGGGCGGGGGCGACGCCTTCGTCACGCGGAGCCCGCGCGCCGCCGCCTGGCGGAGGTACGCGTACCGATCCTGCTCGAGCGCGCTCGCGACCGCTTGCGCCAGCCTCGAGAGCGCCAGCTCCTCCTCGGCGGCCGCGTCGGCGGCGAGGCGATCGGCCCGGGCGGTCCGCCGCTGGAGCGCCCGCACCCGCTGCAGCACGGCCTCGCGCTCGCCCTCGAGCCGGGCCAGGAGCGCCTCCTCCGCGGCGAGGGCTGCCGCGCGGCGCGAGAGGTCGGCCAGCATCCGGTACTGCGCCTGGTCCCAGGCGCGCGCCAGCCCGCGCGCCTCGGCCCGCACGCCCTCCAGGCGCACCCCGACGTCGGCGAGCCACGCGCCCGTGAACGGGAGGGCGACCGCGCCCAGGAAGAGCGCCGCGCGCGCGGGGGCGGGCGCTCCCGCGACCGGTGTTCCGCCGGTGGCGGCCCAGGCGATCGCGACCACGAGGCCGGCGCCCGCCGTCGCAAAGGCCGCCGTCCAGGGCCGTGGACGCCGGGTCGGCGCGGCGGCCGGGAGGGCCGCTCGCCACGCGAGGTGGGCGAGGAGGAAGAGTGCCGCCGCGGTCCCGAGGGCGAAGAGCGACCCGAGCACGAGCGCGAACGGATCGCGGCCCGCCTCCGACGCCAGGCGGGCCGGGTCGATCCCTGCGCCGGTGACGAGCGGCAGCGCGAGGGGCCAGCTCTCGGCCACCAGCAGGGCCCCCGCGAGCCCCTGGAGGGCGAGGCCGAGGGGCGGCGGGACCGCCGGACGACCCAGCTCCTGCGCCTGGGCCGCGTCGCGCGGATCGGCGATCGTGACCCCGCGCGTCGCCTCGTCATACGAAGCGCGCAGCGCGTCGACGCCCCGGCGCTGCGCCTCGACGCGGGCGGCCAGCCGCGCAGCGTCGCCCTGACCGAGCAGGATCTCGGGGGTGGTCGCCGCCGATCCGTGCGCGCGCACGAAGGCCGAGAGCCACGGCGGCGCGGGCACGTGGGCGCGCGTCGCCGTCACGATCTCGCCCGCGCTCCCGACGGCGAAGGCGACGGGCAGCTGCGCGGGCGGCACGGGCAGGC
>JAJYHA010000247.1 GCA_021784995.1 Myxococcales bacterium | reverse complement strand
ACGCCGCGTGGTCGTGGTCGGCGGCGGGAACGTCGCCATCGACTCCGCGCGCATGGCCCTCCGCTGCGGCGCCGCCGCCGTGGAGCTCTGCTACCGCCGCGGCCGCGCCGAGATGCCGGCGCACCGGTGGGAGGTCCAGGCGGCGCTGGACGAGGGGATCGTCCTGCACGAGCTGCGATCGCCGGGCCGCTTCGTGGGCCGTGCGGGCAAGCTCACCGGCGTCGAGCTGGTGCGGACGAGGCTGGGTGCGCCCGACGCGAGCGGCAGGCGGTCGCCCGAGCCGGTGCCGGGCTCGGAGGAGCTCCACGCCGCGGACCTGGCCATCCTCGCCGTCGGGCTCCGCCCCAGCACCGGACCGTTCGCGGGCGAGCTCGCGCTGCGTCCCGACGGCTCGTTCGAGGTGGATCCGGAGACGCTGGCGACGTCCCTGGCGGGGGTCTTCGCCGGGGGCGACGCGGTCGTCGGTCCGTCGATGATCGTGGAGGCCATCGCGCAGGGGAAGCGCGCGGCCTTCCACGTCGACCGGTCGCTGCGCGGCGAGCGCGGCGCCGGCGCCTTCGACGCCCGGCCTCCCGCCATCGCCCGCGACGCCGTGCTGGCGCGTTCGCCGGTGACGCCGCGGCCGCCCTCCGTCCTCCGCGAGCTGCCCCCGGGGGCGCGCGCCCGCTCGGTCGAGGAGATCGAGGCGACCTTCACGGAGGACGAGGCGCGCGCCAGCGCCGCCCGCTGCCTCGACTGCGGCGTCTGCTCGCGCTGCCACCAGTGCGCGGAGGTCTGCCCCGGGCACGCCATCCGGTTCGACATGCAGCGGGAGGAGTCGACCGTCGCGGTGCGGTCGGCGGTGGTGGCCACGGGGTTCCGGCTGTTCGACGCGAGGCGCAAGCCCGCCTACGGCTACGGGGTGCACCCGAACGTCGTCACGGCGATGCAGATGGACCGCATCCTCGCGCCGACGCGCCCGTACAACGCGGTGGTGCGGCCCTCCGACGGCAAGGCGCCCGCGAACGTCGCCTACGTCCTCTGCACCGGCTCCCGGGACTGCACCGTCGACAACCGGCTCTGCTCGCGCGTCTGCTGCATGTACTCGCTGAAGCAGGCGCAGCTCCTCCTCGGGGCGCTGCCCCTGGCCGACGTCACGATCTACGCCATCGACATCCGCGCCTTCGGGAAGGGGTACGACGAGTTCTACCAGCAGGCGATGGGGATGGGGATCCGCCTCGTGCGGGGACGCGTCGCGAAGATCGACGCGGCCGACGGCGGTGACCTCCGGGTCCGGTACGAGGACGTCGCCGGGGGGACGGGGCCGGCGGAGGCGCGCCACGACCTGGTCGTGCTCTCCGTCGGCCTCACCGCAAACCCCGGCGCGTTCGACGTGCTGCGCGGGGTGGGCCTCGAGACCGACGCGTACGAATACGTGCGGGAGGTCGAGGAGGACCTCGAGCCCGGGCGGACGAGCGTCGACGGCGTCTTCGTGGCCGGCACCGCCTCGGGCATCCGCGACATCCCCGACACGATCCTGCACGCGGGGGCGGCGGCGTCGCAGGTGGCCTCGTACCTGCGGCGGGGGGGCGCACGGCGATGAGCGCGAGCCGGCTCGGGGTCTTCGTGTGCCAGTGCGGAGGGAACATCTCGGACGAGGTGGACGTCGAGCGCGTCCGCCGGGCGGCCGAGGGGGATCCGGGCGTCGTGACCGCCAGGACGTTCATGTTCGCCTGCTCGGACGCCGCGCAGCAGGAGATGAGCGACGCCATCCGCGAGCAGGCGCTCGACGGCATCGTCGTCGCGTCCTGCTCGCCGAAGCTCCACCTCGAGACGTTCCGCGCGATGGCGCGCCGGGCGGGGCTGAACCAGTACATGTACACGCAGGTGAACGTCCGCGAGCAGTGCTCGTGGGCGCACCGTCACGACGCGGGCGCCACCGCCAAGGCGGTGCGCCTGGTGCGCGCCGGCGTCGCCCGGACGCGGCTCGGGCGGCCGCTGGACGACGTGCGGGTCGAGGCGGTCCCGAGCGTGCTCGTGGTGGGGGCCGGCCCCGCCGGCCTGCGCGCGGCGATCGCGCTCGCGGACGTGGGCCTGGCGGTGCACGTCGTCGAGCGCGAGCGGGAGGTGGGGGGCGCCCTCCGCGAGCTCGGGCCGACGTTCCCGTCCGGCCGGCCGGGCGCGAGCCTGGCGGAGTCGCTGCGGCACCAGCTGGCGCAGCGCGACGGAGTCACCCTGTACCGGGACGCCGAGGTGGTCGCGAAGAGCGGGAGCGTGGGCCGGTTCGCGGTGACCGTGCGGGTGGGCGCGGAGACGCTGGCGCTCCGGGTCGGTGCCATCGTCGTGGCGACCGGGTTCGACACCTACCGCCCGCGCGCCGGAGAGCTGGGCCGCGGCGCGCCGGGCGTGCTCACGCTGCCCGAGTTCCACGCGCTCCTGGCCACGTCGAAGGACGGCGTCCGCGTGGCCGGCCGGCGCGTCCGCACCGTCGCGTACGTCTACTGCGTCGGGAGCCGGCAGGAGGCGCCGGGGGAGGGGCAGGCGGGCGAGCCGAACCGCTCCTGCTCGCGATACTGCTGCACGGCCGCCGTCCACGCCGCGATCCAGGCGCACCGCGTCGATCCGGAGATCGCCCAGTACCACCTCTACCGGGACATGCGGACCTACGGACGGAACGAGCTCCTGTTCGAGGAGGCGGGCCGCGCGGGGTCCGTCTTCCTGCGCTGGACGGAGGAGGCGCCGCCGCAGGTCGAGCGGAACGGGGACGGCCGGCTGGTGCGCGTCCGCGACGAGCTCGCGGGCGGCGAGGAGGTGGAGATCGCGGCCGACGCGGTGGTGCTCGTCACCGGCATGGTCGCCCGCGAGAACGCGGCCCTGACGGCGGCGCTCCGCCTCCCGGTGGGCGCCGGCGGCTTCTACGCCGAGATCCACCCCAAGCTGCGCCCCGTGGAGACCGTCGTCGACGGTGTGTTCCTCGCGGGCGCCGCCCAGGGGCCGAAGAACCTCGCCGAGAGCGTCGCGTCGTCGCTGGCCGCCGCGGCGAAGTGCGCGGCCCTGCTGTTGCCGGGGCACATCGAGCGGGCGCCCACGGTGGCGGTGGTCGACGCCGCGGCGTGCGTCTGGTGCGGTGAGTGCGCGCGCGCGTGCCCGTACGAGGGGGCCGTCGTGGAGGCGAGCCGAGGCGGCAAGCAGGTGGCGGAGGTGCGGCCGGAGCTCTGCAAGGGCTGCGGCGGCTGCGTGCCCGCGTGCGCGTCGCAGGCGATCGCCGTCGAGGGCCACGCCAGGGCCCAGGTCACCGCGATGATCGACGCGCTGGCCGCGGAGGTGGCGTGATGGCCCCCGCGCTCCGTCCCCTGCCGGAGGTGCTGCGCGACGAGCTGGTCGCGCGCGATCGCATCGCGCGCCTCCTCCGCGAGCGCCCCAGGACGATCCCCGAGATCGCCGAGGCGCTCGACGCCCCGTCGTGGGAGGTCACGCACTGGGTCATGGCGATGCGGCGATACGGCGCCCTGGAGGAGCTCCCCAAGGCGAAGGCCGACGACTACTGGCAGTACCGGCTCGTCGAGCGAAGCTGACCGAGAGGTGGACGATGGCCGCACGGCTCGACCCCGGGCTTCACCGCGAGATCGCCAGGTTCGGCGCGCCGGAGGTGGGTGCGTGCATGAGCTGCGGCCACTGCACCGCCACCTGCCCGCAGGCCACGCCGCCGGAGGCGTTCCCGCGCGGCGTCATCCACCTGCTGCAGATCGGCCACCGCGCGCGGCTCGCGAGCGCGGTCGAGCCGTGGCTGTGCCACGACTGCGGCGACTGCTCCGAGAGCTGCCCGCGTGGCGCGAAACCCGGTGAGATCATGATGGCGACGCGCCGCTACCTCACGGCGCTGTACGACTGGACCGGGCTGGGACGGCGCTTCTACGTGTCGCCGCGGTGGCAGGTGGCGGCGATGGCGCTCGTCGCGGCCACCGTGGTGGCGCTCTTCGCCGCCTTCCACGGGCCGGTCGTGACCGACCACGTCGCCCTGAACGCGTTCGCGCCGGTGAAGGCGATCGAGGCCGCCGACTGGCTCGTCGCGGCGATCCTCGGCACCCTCCTGCTGAGCAACGCCGTCCGGATGGTGCGGCTCGTCCTGCGCGAGGGCGGGCCGATCCCGCCGGCGTCCGCCTGGCTCCTCGAGGCGCGGAGCTTCGCGGTGAACTTCCTCGCCCAGGAGCGCTGGCGCGCCTGCGCCGCCGCGCGCCCGCGCCGGGCGAAGCACGTGCTCCTGGTCAGCGGCTACCTGACCATGATGGCGCTCGTCATCGTGGGCCTGCGCTGGTTCCAGACCGACGAGGTCCGGCCCTTCCTGCACCCGACGCGCCTGCTCGGGTACTACGCGACCGCCGTCCTGCTCTACGTGACGGCCGACTTCCTGCTGAGCAGGGTGCGGGCGCGCGCGCCGTTCCACGCCGCGTCCGAGGCGAGCGACTGGCTCTTCCTGGGGCTGCTGTTCCTGGTGGCGCTGACCGGGATCGCCGTGCACGTCCTGCGGCTGGCCGGCCTCCCCGTCGCCACCTACGTGACGTACGTCGTGCACCTCGCCCTGACGGCGCCGCTGCTCGTCGTCGAGGTGCCGTTCGGGAAGTGGTCGCACATGCTCTACCGCCCCCTCGCGATCTACCTCACGAACGTGCGCCGGCGCGCCGCCGCGCTCCGCGCCGCGGAGCCCGAGCCCGCGGCGTGACGGGGCATCCGATTCTTCCACCCACAGAGGAGAGACTCATGGCCGAGAAGCTGGTGATCATCGCGACGCGCGGCGCCGAGGACCTGGAGCGCGCGACCTTCCCCTTCGTC
>JAJYHA010000449.1 GCA_021784995.1 Myxococcales bacterium | reverse complement strand
TAGACGTTGTTGCCGCCGCAGGAGGAGCTGTAGACCAGCGACCCGTCCTCCCGGATCTTCGTGACCTCGATGACCGCGAAGTCGACCTTGCCGTAGTACCCGTAGCGCACGAGCGAGCCGACGTGCGACAGGTGCATGTCCTGGTACTCCATCGCGCCCGCGTTGATCTTCTCGCGGGTGGCGGCGTCGCCCTGGTACGGGAAGCGGAACGCCTGCGAGTCGGTGATCGACATGACCGTGTCCTGCTCCGGGCCCGTGGAGGCGCCGGTGAGGACGTTCAGGCGGTAGGGCTTGCCGCGCAGCCGCTCGTCGAGCGCGCGCTTCGCGATGGCGACGGTGACGGCCTTCGGGTAGCCGGCGCCGGTGAACCCGGACATGCCGACCACGGCGCCGTTCGGGATCAGCCGCGCGGCCTCCTCGGCCGGCATGATCTTGGCCTGCATGGACTTGTTCAGGACACGGGGGTGGTCTGCCACGGGTCAGCCTCCTCGAATCTGGTTTCAGGCCCGGAGCGAACGGGCCGCGTGCGATGTCGGTCGAGCCGACGGAGCTGCGGATTGGGGCACGCACAATAGCCCGAGACCCCAGGCGGGGTGAAGGGGCAGCACGCCCCGCCGACGAAAATCAATCGTGGAGAAATTGTCGCAGGTTCTCGACCAGCTCGCCGAGCCGCCGGTCGCGCCATGACGCAGCGAGCCGTGCCCGCCCGCCCGCGCCCGGCACGAGCGCACCCTGCTGGAAGAGCCACTCGGCGGCGTTCTCCAGCGTCGCCTTGGAGACCGCCTCGCGCGCCGCCACCTGGCCGGTCGCGTAGGCGGCGCGCCCCTGCTCCAGCGCCGCCCGGACCAGGCTCCGGCCGTCGATCCCGGCGCCCGGATCCTCGCGATCGAGCGCGAGCAAGGCCTCGAAGGCGAGCCGGTAGGCCTCGAGGTACGGACGCAGCAGCTCGGCCAGGAACTCGAGCGCCCCGGGGTCGCTCCCAGGCACGAGCCGATCGCCCGCGGTCCGTGACGCGCCGAGTCGTTCCAGCAGGGTCGCGGTCTCGGTGAAGGTCTCGTCGAAGCTCGCGCCCACCCGGTAGATGAACTCGAGCTTGAGCAGGCGCGAGAGCGAGAGCGCACGCTCCTTCACCTCGTCCCGGGTGGCGCCCGGCGCGGCGCGGAGGCTGGCGGCGACCAGCGCGAGCGGCACGTAGACGTGGAGGACGGCGTTCTTGTGGTAGTCGAGCAGCGGCCGCCGCTCCTCCACCGGCTGGTAGACGGTCCGCCCGGCGGCCTGCTCGATGCGGACCAGCCCCTCCTTCGCCAACCGCGCCACCGCCTCCGCCACCGGCCCCGCGACCAGGGGATCGGCCGGCGCGTCGCCCAGCCCGCGCGAGAAGCGGGCCCCCGCCTGCCGCGCCACGGCCCGCAGCAGCTCGACGCGCTGCGCGAGCTCCGGGGCCGGCAGGCCGCGGCGCAGGTGCGCCAGGAGCGAGGCGGCCACCACCCCCACCGGCGTCACCGAGACGGCGCGGGTGACGCCGTAGGCCACCCGGTTGGCGAGCGACTGGACGAGCTGCCGGCGCGACTCGGCCGCGCCGTCCGGACCGGCGAGCTCCGGCGCCGCACCGGCGCCCTCCTCGGCGAGCGTGAGGGAGGCGCGCTCCCCCAGCCGCCGCTCCGCGAGCTGCCGGAGCGAGATGGGCTCCTCGAACTGGATGCTGAGCCGGCCGTAGCGGCGGCGGAGCACCTTGCCGGCCCGGATGAGCCCGCCGAGGTTCTCCCGGCTCTTCTCGGCGCCGGCCAGCTCGCGCGCGTAGCTGCCGCTCTCCAGCAGGACCTCGTAGTCCACCGCGACCGGCACGAAGAGGATGTCGTGCGCCGCCTCCTCAACCCAGGCGTCCACCTCCATCGAGAAGAGGCCGGTCTTCGGGAAGAGGAGCTTGCCGGAGCGGCTGCGGCCGCCCTCCAGGTAGAACTGCTGCGGGAAGCGATCGCGCAGGAGCTGCTTCACGTAGGCGCGCAGCGTGGCGGTGTAGACGCGATCGCCGCGGAGCGTGCGCCGGATGAAGAAGGCGCCGCCGCGCCGCGCGATGGAGCCGAAGGGCCAGAAGGAGAGGTTGATGCCGGCCGCGATGTGCGGTGGCGTCATCCCGTGCTCGTAGAGGAGCCAGGAGAGGAGCAGGTAGTCGACGTGGCTCTTGTGGCTGGGGCAGAACACCACCGGCGCCTCGGCCATGGCGCGCTTCACCCGCGCGAGCCCCTCCTCGTCCACGTCGACGGCCTCGTAGAGCCGGTGGAGGATCCCCCCCACGATGGGCCGCAGCACCTCGATGAAGGAGGGCGAGTAGCGGCTCGCGATCTCGCGCAGGTCCCGCTCGGCCTCGCGCTGCAGCTCCTGGAGCGACCGCCCGCACTCGCGCGACTGCCGCTCGAGCGACAGGCGCAGCCCCTTGTCGCGCAGCACGCTCCGCCGCACGCGCGAGGGCGACTTGAGCGGTGGCCCCACGATGGCGCGCATCTGGCCCGCCAGGTGGAGGTGCAGCGCGCCCCGCACCTTGCGCCCCAGCACCGGGCCGGGCTCCGCCGCGCGCCCCGAGACCAGGACCGCCAGGTCGGACGCGCGGCCCAGCCGGAAGACCGCGCGCTGGCGGTTCAGGATGAAGCCCACCGCGTTGGCGAAGCGGCTCGGCGCGCCGGGCGTGCCGAAGAAGAGCTCGCCCAGGGTCGGCGCGAGCGTCTGGGGCCGCCGCGTCCAGACGAGGAGGGCGGGCACGAGCAGGACGGGGCGCCCGAGCTGGCGCTGCAGCTCCACCAGGAGCGGGAAGGGGTCGGGCCCGCGGGCCCGGCCCAGGAAGACCACCGCGCTCTCGCCGCGGCTCACCGCGTCCTCCAGCGCCGCGCGCGAGGCGCGGACGCGCGCCAGCCCGGGCATGACGCCGGTGAGCCCCAGCGCGGTCCGGAGCGGCGGGAGCCGCCACCGGCGCAGGACCCAGGCCAGGAAGAGGAAGTTCAGCACCCCGGCCGAGCGCATCACGAAGACGAGGCTGCCGCGGGCGGCCAGCGGTGCCAGATCGCGCGCGGCCTCGTGCGGCAGCCGCACCGGCTCGAACCAGCGGTCGAGCAGCCGCGAACGCACCGGTCGCGCGCCCTCCCCGGCCGGAGCGTTCGGCGCTTCGCTCACGCGCGGAGTCTATCCGCCCGCGCTCCCGTGTCGAGTGACGCCCGGTGATCCCGGGCGGGAGGTGCCGGAGCGGCGCAGCGCGTCATCCGCGCCGCTTCACGCGGCCTTCCTTGTCGAGGAAGTGGGGCTCGACGAGGAGCTCCTCGACGCTCGGCCGGTAGCCCTTCACGTCGGCGCCCAGGTCCGCCAGCGCCTGCAGCACCTCGCCGCGCACCCGGGCGTTTTCGCGGTCGCGCAGGAGGAGCTCGACGAGCGCGACGCGCGTCCGCTCCGTGAGCGGCTGCTGCGCCACCACGCGCACGGCGGCGATGCGGACGTCGTCCGAGAAGTCCTCCAGGAGCGGCAGGAGCGCGTCCTCCACCGAGGGCGCGGCGGGCGTCGCGCCGGCCGGGGCGCCCCCTCCCGCGTCGCCCGCGCCGGCGGCGGGCTGCGGCGCCGTCACCGCCGACAGGTCGCCGTGGTGCTCCGCCAGCCAGGAGAGGAGGACGAGCTTCTTCTCCGGGTCGCGCGCGTACTCGCGGGCCAGGCGGTGCAGGAGCCGCAGGGACGTGTTCGCCACGTCCTCGGCCGGCCGCAGCTCGGAGAGGACCCGCAGCCCCCACGAGACGCCCGAGTCGTGCGTCGCCAGGAAGTCCTTCACCGGCTCCACCGCGCGCTCCCCCGCCTCGACCAGGATGTGGCGGACGCTCTCCTTCTCCTCGTCGTCGGTGATGCCGGGGTCGGCGCGGATGGTGAAGCGCAGGCAGAGCGTGGAGAGCGCCTCCGGCGTCTCCATCTGGGCGAGCTGCTCGATCACCTTCTGGCGGTTCTCGGGCGGGCCGTACCGCTCCGTGATCTTCTGCGCCTGCTTGCGGAGCCCGCCCTTGCCGCCGCCTCTCGGCGCGAAGATGTCGAACAGTCCCACGGGTCCCTCCGGCGCGTCGTCGCAGCGGCGCGTTCTTACAACGAGATGTGCGCTCGCGGATCTCGTTTGTACAGCGCCTCGAGCGGCTTCACCGCCTGCTCGAGGGCCTCGGTGTCCTCGGGGAGCACGATCCTCGCCACCACGTAGAGATCGCCCCGCTCGCCCCCGCGCAGGTCGGGCATGCCCTTGCCGCGCAGGCGCAGCTTGCGTCCGCTCTGCGTCCCGGGCGGCACTCGCAGGCGCACGGGGCCCTCGAAGGTCGGCAGGGTCACCTCGTGGCCGAAGACCGCCTCCGGGATCGAGACCGGGAGGTCCATGTGGAGGTCCTTCCCCTCGCGCCGGACCCACGGGTGGTCGCGGAGCCGGACGCGCAGGTAGAGGTCGCCGGCGGTGCCGCCGTGCCTGCCCGGGCTCCCCTGGCCCGAGAGGCGTATGGTGGAGCCGTCCACGACGCCCTTCGGGATCCGGACCCGCAGGGTCCTGGAGTCCACGCGGATGTCGCGTTCGGCGCCCAGCACGGCGTCGCGCAGATCGACCAGGATCTCGGCCTCGGCGTGCGAGCCCTGCTGGGCCACCGGGCCGCGCCGGGCCCCGCCGCGCCGGCTCCCGCGGCCCGCGCCGCGGCCGAAGAGGTCCTCGAACATGGAGCCGAAGTCGTAGGTCCCGTAGTCGCCGACCCGCACCTCCTGGAAGTCGCCGAAGTCGAAGGGCATCCCGCCCGCCCGTGCGCCCTGGCGCCGCCACTGGCGGTAG
>JAJYHA010000230.1 GCA_021784995.1 Myxococcales bacterium | reverse complement strand
CGTGGATCTCGCGCAGCGCCTCGAGCGCCCGGCGGTTGCGCGGATCGGTGTCGAGGACCGCGTGGTAGGCGCCGATCGCCTGCGCCGCGTCGCCGAGCCGCGTGGCGAGCAGGCCGGCGAGCTTCTCGTTCAGCCCCGCCGACTCGCGGCGGTCGGCCGTGAGCGCGATGCGGGCGCGCAGCAGCTCGGCCAGCTCCGGCCACCGCTGCCGCTCCTCCAGGAGGGCCTCCAGCGCGGAGAGCGCCGGCTCGTGGCGCGGATCGAGCCCGAGCACCTCGCGCCACGACCCGATCGCCTCGTCGCTCCGCCCCAGGGCCTGCGCCACGCCGGCCAGGCGCGCCGTGAGCCGGAGCCGCGCGGCAGGATCGCCCGCCTGCGCGCGCTGCACGGCCAGGTTCTCCGCCAGGGCGTCGAGGCGCCCCTGGGCCTCGTAGATGCGCTCCAGGGCCCGCAGCGCCGCCGCGTGGGACGGCTGCTCGGCCAGCAGGGCCTCGTAGGCGGCCGCCGCGCGCCGCGCGTCTCCCAGCCGCTCCTCGCACTGCTGGCCGAGGCGGAGCTGGAAGGCGGCGCGCTCGTCCGGCGGCGCGAGCGCCGCGCGCGCCGCCAGCACGCCGGCCAGCGCCTCGTCCTCCCCGCGCTCCCCGTGGATCCGGTCGAGGGCGGCCAGCGCCGGCGCGGCGCCGGACGGGTCCAGGCGGCGCGCTCGCTCCAGCCACCCGACGGCGGCGGCGGGGTCCCCCAGCCGCTGCTCGTGGAGCGCCCCGAGCGCGAGCGCCACCTCGGCCCCGGCGGCGGGCGGCATCCGGTCGATCTCGTCCTCGTAGAGCGCCGCCAGCTCCTCCGCGTGGCCGGTGGCGGTCGCGAGCCGCTGCAGGTCGGCGCGCACGGCCGGATCGCACGGGTCGTCGCGGAACGCGCGGCAGAGCGCGATGAAGGCCAGCTCGGGGCTGCCGAGGCGCCGCTCCTGCAGCTCGGCCAGCTCCAGGAAGAGCGCCTTCCGCTCCACCGGGTCGGGCCGCTCGCCGGCGCGCAGCTCGAGGACGGCCGCGTAGCGTGACCACGCCCCGGTGGTGGCGTGGGCGCGCCCGAGCACCGCCGACGCACGGGCGTAGCCGGGGTCGCGCTGCAGCAGCGCGTCCAGCCGCTCCAGCGTGCCGGCGTCGTCGGGGTGCTCCTCCAGGATCCGCTCGTACCCGTCGAGCGCTCCCTCGCGGTCGAGGAGCCGCGTCTCCCTCAGCTCCGCCAGCCGCCGGCGGAGCTCGAGCGCCGGCTCGCCCGCGTCCACCGCCGCGGCGATCTCGCGCTGCAGCACGTCGGCCAGCTCCACCCACTTCTCCGCCTCGACGCAGAGGCGGTCGAGCCGCGCCAGCGCCTCCCGGCGGGCGGGCTCGAGCTCGAGCAGCCGCCGCACCGTCGCGATCGCGGCGGCGCGGTCCCCCTGGCGCTCGTGCTGCACCTCGGCCAGCTCCGCCAGGATCGCCGCGCGGAGCGCGGGGTCCTCGACCACGGTGGCGCGGCGCCGGAGCGCCTGCGCCAGCCCCTCCACGTCGTCCAGGCGCCGACACGCGTCCGCCAGGCCGGCCAGGGCCTGCCCGTCGTCGGGCGCGACCTCGAGCAGGCGCGTCCAGGCGTCCGCGGCCCGCCGCGGATCGCCGGTCCGCGCCGTCACGTGGGCCACCTGGCGCCAAAGCTCCACGCGCGCGCCGGCGTCCCGCGGCCGGTCGGCCACCTCCGAGAGGAGCGCCGCCAGCTCGTCGTGGAGGCCGGCCGTCTCGGCCAGGTCGGCGGCCAGCCGGATGGACTCCACCTGGTCCGGCGCCTCGCGCACCGCGCGCGCGGCGGTGAGGAACGCCAGCTCGGGGCTCCGGAGGCCCGTGGCCTGCACCTGCGCCGCCCTCCGGAGCAGCGCCGCCCGCGCCCCGGGATCGGGCGCTGCCGCCGCGCGCACCTCGAGGACCCGCACCCACCGGGCGTGCTCCCGCTCCTGCTCGTAGACCGGCTCGAGCAGGGTGGCCGCCTCCACGCCGGCGGCTCCGCCGCCGTGGGCCAGCTCCTCCAGGGCCGCCAGCGCCGCCGGGTGCCGCGGCACGCGCTCCAGCACGCCGCGATAGCACTGCAGCGCGCCGGCCGCGTCGGCCAGGCGCTGCTGGCGGATGCGCCCGAGCCGGAAGCGCAGCTCGGCGGCCTCCGCGCCCAGGCTCGGGCGCCGCTCGGCCGCGTCCACCTCGCGCCCCAGCACCGCGACCAGCTCGTCCCAACGCTCCGCCACCTCCAGCGCCTCTCCCAGCAGCCGCAGCGCGCTGGGGTCCTCGGGATCGACGGCGAGGATCCGACGGTATGCTTCCATGGCGCCTTCCCTGTCCGAGAGCTGCTCGTCGAGCACCGCCGCCAGCTCGAGGAGGAGATCCTTGCGCGCGGCGGGCGTCGGTGCCAGTTCCACGCCCAGGCGCAGCGCGTCGAACGCGCCCGTCTCCGCGGCCAGCCGCTCGAGCTCGGCCGCGTCCCGCCGCTCCGTGCCCCGGGCGGCGGGATCGCCCGGGACGGCGCCCAGGGCTCGCACGGGCTGGTCCGCGTGGGGCGCCATCAGGGTCCTGGAGGCGCCCGGCGGCGTGGACGAAGCGGGAGGCCTCTCGCCGGCATGGGGGACCCGCGCTCCCGCTAGAAGGTGTACCGGACGGTGGGGGTCACGGCGATCCCCGCGGTCCCGGGCGACGGCAGGTAGGCGACGTCCGCCGCGAGCCCCACCGAGAAGTGGCGCAGGCGGGTGTCGTACTCCACGCCGGGGCCTCCGGCCAGGTACAGGTTGCCGGAGGCGAAGAGCCCGTCGGGAGAGCTCGCCAGGTAGCCGCCGCGGCCGTGGAGGTAGAAGTGGAGCCGCTCCACGCCGTTGGCGTCGCGCGACCCTGCCACCGTCACCCGGACGTCGCCGCCGAAGGAGACGAGGCTGAAGGACCCGTAGGACGTGCCGGCGCTCGAGCTGGCCCCGAGGGCGTAGAGCGCGAGCGCGAGCCGGTCCGTCACCTCGTAGCCCGCGTCCACGCCGACCACGAACCCGTCCGAGCGGCCCCCGCCCGCGCCCGCGTACGGGTACCTCGTCCGGTTGCCGGTGGGCGTGTCGAAGAGCGTGAGGTAGCCCACCTCGAACCCCGTGAAGAAGCCGCGCGCGACCTCGTCGAAGCGCGGGGCGCGCGGATCCTGCGGCAGCGGCGCCGCCGCCTCCTGCGCGAGCGCCGCCACCGGGAGCAGCGCCGCGACGATGAGAGCCCTCACTCGCACGAATCCCTCCGCTACCCGCCCGCCGTCGACCCGGCGCTCCGCAGGATCCACGGGTACGTGACGATCGCGACGCCGCCGCCCTTCGGCTTCGGGAACTCCCAGGTCCGGATCCGGCTCATGATGCAGCCGGCGACGTTCCGGAGGCCCTCCGAGTCGAGCGGGGTGCCGGGGTCGATGACGGTCGCCGTGGCGGACCCGTCGGCGTCGATCTGCCACTTGACGGCGACCTTGCCGGCCAGCTTCGGGTTGAGCGTGAGCTGCTGCTCGTAGCAGTAGCGCACCTGGTCGGCGTGGTCGCGGATGACCTTGCGGACCAGCTCGGGGTCGATGGCGCCGAGCACGCGCGTCTCGCCGGTCGCGATGGCGATGTCGCGATCGCGCTTCGCCCCCAGCCCGCCCACGCCGGTGCCGTAGCCCCCCAGCCCGCCGCCGCGGCCCTTGGTCCCGATGCCGCCGATGCCGATCGTGTTGCCCGCCCCGCCGCCGCCCGTGCCGCTCCCCTTCAGGCCGAGGCCGCCCACGCCGTGGCTGTCGCCGACCGTGGGGCCGAACATGTTCCCGACGGCGCCCTTGAGATCGCCGCCCAGCCCGCCCTGGCCGAAGACGGTCGAGAGCCCGCCCATCCCCCGCCCCTTGCCGATGGCGGCCAGGAGGCCCGAGTTCTTCACCAGCTCCTTCGCGTTCGGGTCGATGGCGCGGGGTGCGGAGCGCGCGTTGCTCTTCGGCGCGTCACGCCGGCCCATCTTGCCCTCCTCGGCCCGGTGCCGCTCGGCCATCTCGCCCGGATCCCGCTTCAGGTCGGCCTTCAGCTTGTCGAGGTACGGGTTGCGCCGGGGCCGCGCCTCGGGGGGCTTGAGCACGAACTTGGCCAGCCGCTGCTGGCCCTTGGCGAGGTCGTCCTGCACGAGGTCGAGGTCGCGCGAGGTCGTCTTGGCGGCGACGATGAACGCGCCCTGCAGGAAGAGCAGGATCACGAGCAGGTTGAGGTAGCGGTGGTCGAGCTTCTCCCACCACGGCACCACCGCGGGCCGGGGCGGCCGGCGATGGCGGGCCTCCACGCGGAGCCCATCGCCGATCGCCGCGTGGACCACTCCGGCGCGCGGCACCTCGACGGAGAAGACGCCCTCGCCGCCCTCCTCCGGCGTCGCCACCCGCGCCTCGACGAGCTCCTCGAGCGAGCGCGCCGTGCCGCCCTCCTCCACGGCGCCGGCCATGGCGCGGACGAACGCGAAGCGGTACTCGCTCCCGTCGTGGCGGAGGATGGGGAAGGCGTCGCCCGGCAGCGCCGGACCGGTCAGCCGGAAGTGGCAGCGCGGGCCCTCGCCGAGGAGGACCGGATCGCGGGGGGCGACGAAGGTGCGCGCGTCGAGCAGGGTGTCTCCCCACAGGACGCGCAGCTCGACGCCCACCTCCGGCGCGCCCGCCTCGGCGGGCTCCTCCTCGAGCGCACGCGCGAGCGCCATGGCGGGGCGGCGCCTGCGGGCGCGATCGACGGGCGCATCCGCCACCGCCTCCGCCGGCGCGACCTCGGCGCGGGCGGGGCGCACCG
>JAJYHA010000207.1 GCA_021784995.1 Myxococcales bacterium | reverse complement strand
CTCGCGTCGCGACCACGCCGGGTAGGCGGTGGCGGCCCCGACCAGCGTTGGCCCGCCGGGCGCGGAGCCCGCGTCCGGGTGGCAGGAGGCGCAGGTGAGCGCGTTGCGGACGTAGGCCCGCGTGAGGGGGTGCGTGTCGGTCTCCTCGAAGATCGCGCGCCCGAGGCGGATGGTCTCGCCCAGGTCGCCAGGCGGCAGCGGGGCGGGGGCGGGTGCCGCCGCGCTCGCCGCCGGCGTGGCAGCGGTTGGAGGCGGGGCGGGCGGCGGGTCGGTGCCGAGGAGGGAGGCGAGCGCGAGCGCGGCGAGCATGGCTCCTCTCGCGGTGCTACAGGTTGACGCGCTTCATCATCTCGGCGGGGTAGCGCTCGCCCGCGGTGCCGCCGCGCGGCGCCGTGCGGTCGAGCTCGGCCAGCTCCTCCGGCGTGAAGGTGACCGCGCAGGCCGCCAGGTTGCCCTCCAGGTGGTCGCGGCGGGTGGTGCCCGGGATGGGGACGACGTCCGGGCCGCGCGCCAGCACCCACGCCAGCGCGAGCTGCGCCGGCAGCACGCGCTTGCGGGCCGCGAGCTGGCCCACCATCTCGACGAGCCGGAGGTTGCGCGCGAAGTTCTCGCCCTGGAAGCGCGGCGAGCCGCGTCGATAGTCGCCCTCGGGGACGTCCTCCGGCCTGCGGAAGCGCCCGGTCAGGAATCCGCGGCCGAGCGGGCTGTAGGCGACGAACCCGATGCCCAGGGCGCGGACGGTGGGGAGGATCTCCTCCTCCGGCTCCCGGCTCCAGAGCGAGTACTCGGTCTGGAGGGCGCTGATCGGGTGGACGGCGTGCGCGCGCCGGATCGTCGTCGCCGCCGCCTCGGACATCCCGAGCCAGCGCACCTTGCCCGCCTCCACCAGCCCGGCCATGGCGCCCACGGTCTCCTCGATGGGCACCGTCGGGTCGACGCGGTGCTGGTAGTAGAGGTCGATGCGGTCGACGCCGAGGCGCTTCAGGGAGGCGTCGCAGGCTCGCCGGACGTACTCGGGCTTGCCGTTCACGCCGACCGACGCTCCGTCGGGGCGCCGTTCGTTCCCGAACTTGGTCGCCAGCACCACGCGCTCCCGCCGTCCCCGGAGGGCGCGGCCGACCAGCTCCTCGTTCCGGAACGGTCCGTACATGTCGGCCGTGTCGAGGAAATCGATGCCCAGGTCGATGGCGCGGTGGATGGTCGCGATGGACTCCGCCTCGTCCGCAGCCCCGTAGAACTCGCTCATCCCCATGCAGCCGAGACCGAGCGCCGAGACCGTGAGCCCCTGCGTCCCCAGCTTCCTCCGTTCCATGTGCGCCGTACCTCCTGCCGCCCCGCGCGGCCACCGTCGAGGGCGACCTCATACCGCTGCCATGCTCGGGGGGACGCGCCCAGGCGGGGCGTCCCGCGGCTCCGGCGGCGGCCCGGCGCTGCCGTGCGGTCCGCGAGCGCGCGCCCGGGCGGCGTCAAAAGTTGAGGATGTAGGTGACCCGGTACACCGCCGAGAAGGGGGCCTCGTGACTGAGCGGAAGATCCACCCCGCCCATGAGCGACTGGTCGCGGGCGAACCAGAAGCGTACGCCCGGCATGACGCCGAGGGCCGTGTCCCCGGACGTCTCGCCGTCGAGGTCCGTGGCCCCGAACAGCTCCACGAACGTGGTGAGGTTCCCGAAGATGGCCGTGGAGGGCTCGGTCCAGGTGCGGGCGACCGACACGTCGAGGGAGAGGTCGTTCTGCCGCACGCCGGGACGGGTCTGGCCGTCGAGGTGCTCGTACTGGACCGAGTAGTAGAGGCCCACGCGGTCGAGCGCCGGGAGGAGGGCCGCCAGGTCCTGCCAACCCGCCAGCGCGTAGGAGTAGGAGGTCTGCGTCTGACCGACGCCCCGGTTCGCGGGCGAGCCACGCACCTGGAACGCCAGGGACGCGCCGGGCGTGTCGGCCAGCTGGAGGCGGATCACCGCGCCCCCGCCGGCGCCGTTGGTGCCGACGCCGTGGTAGGCCTCGTTCCACTGGTAGTTGGTGACGACGGCGAACATGAGTCGCCGGTTCACCCCGTAGGCGATGAGCGCGTTGGCGAGGTCACTGGCGCCGAAGCGCGGGTTGTCGCGCAGCTCGGTGCGCGCGAAGTCCAGCCGGAGCTCCCGCTCCAGGAAGTTGGTCGTGGCGTGGATCAGCGCCATGTCGGGCGTGCGGCCGTGGCGGTGCGTCCACGGTTCGCTCCACCCCTCGGTGAAGAAATTGAGAGGGGTGAGGTCGGAGACGGGCTCAGGAGCGCGGTCTCCCTCCGTGGGCCGGGAGGGGGGCGCCCCGTCGCCGGGTTGTCCCACGGCGGGCGGGGGCGCTGCGAGCAGGAGCGTCATGACGAGGAGCGCGCGTGTCGGGCCCGCCGGCGCACGCGCGGGCGGGGCGGAGGAGCGAGGCCTCGAGCCGGGGCGTATCATGTGGTTCATGGAGGCATATAATGCCTCAATCGTCCCCATTGTGGGTTCATCGCGGCACGGAGCCCGGGGCCTGGACCGGAGGAGGCGTGCCGTCGCGGCCGGCGAGTGGTCCCGTGAGGCCGTGCCTTGACGCGCTCGCCCCGGGTGGATACGAACGGCCGATCGTGACCCAGCGGCGACGTGTGGCGATGGGGCGGAGCCCCGTGAGGCGCGGCCCCGCCGCGGACGCGGTGCCCGGGATGGCGCTCCTCACCACGGGAGAGGTCGCGCGCTTGCTGCGCGTGCACCCCAAGCACGTCTACCGGCTGCTCAAGACCGGGCTGCCCGGGCGGCGCGTCGGCTCGGAGTGGCGGTTCGACCGCTCCGAGGTGATGGCCTGGTCCCGTCACGCGCTGCCGGAGGCCCCGGCGGGCGAGGAGCCGCGGCGGGCGCGGGGCCTCGATGCCGGCGCCGCGCCGCCGCTCGTGGCCGCGAACGGCGACCGGGTGGTGGTGACGCTGCTCGGCCTCCTGCAGCGGTCGGGCACCCTCGTCGGGCTCGTTCCGGCCGACCGGACGGAGGGGCTGGCCTTGCTGGCCGGCGGTCGCGTCATCGCGGCCGGCTGTCACGCAGGCGGTTTCCCTTCGCAGGTCGGCGGAGAGCGGGTCGCCCGCATCCACCTCACGACCCGCGAGATCGGGATCGTCGCGCGCGGTGCGGCGCCGCGCGTGGAGGACCTCGGCGCGGCGCGGCTCGCCTCCCGCCCCGCTTCGGCGGGCGTGCGCCGCCACCTCGACGAGGCCCTCGTCGCCGCGGGGCTCGATCCGGAGGCCCTGCACGCGCGCGCGACGCTCTGCGCCTCGCACCTCGAGGTGGTCTGCCGGGTGGCTCGCGGCGACGCGGACGTGGGGGTCGCTTCGCGCGCCTGGGCGGAGGAGCTCGGCCTGGCCTTCCGGCCCATCGCGCGCGAGGCCTACGGGCTCATCCTCCGCGCGCGCGACCTGGGTGCGCCCGAGGTGATCCGGATCTGCGAGGAGGCGCAGTGCACACGGTTCCGGTCCGCCCTCGCGGACCAGGCGGGATACGATCCGGAGGGCGCCGGCGACATCCGCTACGACGGCACCTAGGGCGCGGGTGGCGGCCGGCGAAGGATCCCGATCGCGTCCCGCACCAGCGGTGCGAGGACGCCCGGCCGACGGGCTCGCCTTGCGGGCGGGCAGGTGGAGCGCACGTCGCCTCCGCGGGCGCTGCGTCCGCCGCGCACGACCACACGACCGCGTGCTATCGTGAGCTCCATGGGAGCGACGGCGCGGGGGATGACGAGGCGATGGAGGACGCTTCCTGCGCGGCGTGCCGGCCGTGTTCGGGTGACCGGTCCCCTCCTGCTGCTCCTCGCGGCCTGCGCTCACCGGGAGGCTGCCGTGGCGCCCGGCGGCGGTCCGCGGCCCCCGGCCGAGTCGGTGACGCTCGCCTTCGCCTGGCCGGAGGAGTTCCGTGCCGAGCTGCTGGTGCGTCACGAGTCGCAGCAGAACGCGCAGCCTCCCGTGCAGGCCTTCGCGCGCAGGACGCTCTCGGCCGCCCGGCGCGACGGCGAGCTGTGGATCTCGACCTACGACGACCGGCCTGGGCGCACGCCCGAGGCGGGACGCGCCGTGCGCGGAAGCGACGCGCTCGTCCAGGTGGTCACCCCTCAGGGAGCGTTCCTCCGCGCCGAGTTGACCGACCGGGCGCTCCGCCTCCTGGAGAGCGCCGACCGCGCGCGCCGGGAGGAGATGCGGCGTGCGCTCGTCCGCGCGGCCGCCGAGGACTGGGAGATCACGGTCGGCGCCTGGGCGGGGCGCCGGCTGGAGCGAGACCGGCCCCTGCACAAGACCTTCCAGGGGAGCGTGCCCCTCCTCCCCATCGTCCAGTCGCTGCTCGACGTCGAGTACGTGTTCGACGGCAGGGTCCCGTGCGCCCCCGACGAGACCGAGCGCCGCTGCGTCGCGCTCGTCTACCGCGGAGAGACGGCCTCCTCGGACGAGGCCGCGACCCTGGAGCGGATCCGCTCGCTCGCTCCGGTCACGACGG
This sequence comes from Myxococcales bacterium, assembly GCA_021784995.1. The sequence continues at coordinate 336 of JAJYHA010000207.1, read as the reverse complement.
ACGAGCCCGTCACCGAGGCGTTCCACGGCGGCTTCAGCATCACGCTGGTGACCGAGCCCGACACCCTGGTCCCGCACCGGATGGTCTCGCGGGAGCGGCTCCGGCTCCGCGTCGCGCTCCCCGACGGTCAGGTGCGCGAGGTCGAGGAGACCGCCGAGGACGAGTACGTGTTCAAGCGCATGACCGCGCCGGAGCGGGGGCCCACCGGCTCCACCTAGGATGAAACGGCCTGTCAATCGGGGACGTGGTTTAGGTCCTGGTTACGGTGTTCGTTCTCGTTCGTGAAGGGCGAGCCCGAGCAACGGGCGGACGGGGAAGCACCGACGACGAGTCACT
>JAJYHA010000402.1 GCA_021784995.1 Myxococcales bacterium | reverse complement strand
GACAACCCCGCCACGCACCTCGAGCTGACGATGATCCACGAGGTGATGGTCCTCGACCACGGCGGGCCCGACCTGGCGATGATCCTGTACGGTGCCTCGCTCAAGCTCTTCCTCTTCGGAGCGCTCTTCACCCGGCTCGCGCTGGGGATCGCCGGCAGCGGCCCCGTCGCGGTGGCGCTCTTCCTGGCCGGCATGGCCGGCTTCGCGATCCTGGTCGGCGTCGTGGAGTCCACCATGGCCCGCCTGCGGCTGGTGCGCGTGCCGCAGCTCCTGGTGGGGGCGTCGGTGCTCTCCGCCTTCGGCCTCGTCCTCCTGCTCCGGTGAGACCCATGGTGACGTCCGCCTGGACCGAGATGCTGTTCATCCTGGTGGTGGTGCTCGACTTCTTCGTGCTGGCCTCGAGCCGGCTCAAGGCGGTCATCCGCGCCGCCGCCGCCCAGGGGGCGCTGCTCAGCGTGCTGGCGCTGACGCTCGTCGGGGCCGAGGCGCACGCGGGCCACGCCGCCGTCCTGGCGCTGGGCGCCCTGGCGGTGAAGGGGATCGTCATCCCCTGGCTCCTGCTGTGGGCCATCCGCGAGGCCTCCATCCGGCGCGAGATCGAGCCGCTGGTCGGGTTCGTCCCCTCGCTGGTGCTGGGAGCGGTGGGCGTCGCGCTCGCCTTCGCCTTCTCGAGCGCCATGCCGCTCCCCATCCCGCAGAAGCACGCCTTCCTGGTCCCGACGGCGCTCTCCACCGTGTGGACGGGCCTGCTGCTCGTCGTCTCGCGCCGCAAGGCGGTCACCCAGGTGATCGGCTTCCTGGTGCTGGAGAACGGCGTCTTCGTCTTCGGGCTCCTGCTCTCCGACTTCATGCCGACCATGGTGGAGGCGGGCGTGCTCCTCGACCTCTTCGCCGCCGTCTTCGTCATGGGGATCGTGATGTTCCACATCAACCGGGAGTTCTCCTCGCTCGACACGGAGAAGCTCTCCTCCCTCCGGGACTGAACGGCGATGTCCTTCCTCGTCCTCGCCCCCCTCGTGCTGGCCGCGCTCGCGTTCCTGGACCCTTCGCCCACCCGCCGTCCGCTGGCGCTGCTCGCCGGCGGGCTGCTCCACCTGGGCGCCCTGGCGCTGCTCTGGGCCCGTCCGCCCGCGCCGGCGCTGGGCGGCTGGCTGGACCTCGATCCCCTGGCGCGCGTGGTGCTCGCCACGACGAGCATCCTCTTCGCCGTCTGCGCCGTCTACGCGCAGGGGTACCTGAGACGGCGCGCCGACCGCGACAACCGCGCCTTCGTGGCCGGGCTGCTGGTGCTCCTCTCGGCCATGACGGTGGTGGCCCTGTCGCAGCACCTGGGCCTGCTCTGGGTGGCCATCGAGCTCACCACGCTCTCCACCGCCCCGCTCATCTACTTCAACAAGAGCGCGCGCTCCCTGGAGGCGGCGTGGAAGTACCTGCTGGTCTGCTCGCTCGGGATCGCGCTGGCGCTCCTCGGCACCTTCTTCCTGGCGCTCTCCGGCGCGGGCGAGGGCGGGCCCCGCTCGCTGCTCGTCGCCGACCTGGTCCGTGCGGGGAGGACGCTCTCCGCCCCGTGGGTCCGCGCCGGGTTCGTCTTCCTGCTGGTCGGCTACGGCACGAAGATGGGGCTGGCGCCGCTCCACTCCTGGAAGCCCGACGCCTACGGGGAGGCGCCCGGCATCCTGGGCGCCCTGCTCTCGGGTGGGGTCACGAGCCTCGCCTTCGTCGCGCTGGCGCGCGTGGTCCAGGTGTGCAGCGCCGCCGGGGAGGGGGCCTTCGCCCGCGACGCGCTGATCGGGATGGGCCTCCTCTCGATGGCCCTGGCCGCGGTCTTCATGGTGGGCCAGCGCGACTTCAAGCGCATGCTGGCCTACTCCTCGGTGGAGCACATGGGGATCCTGGCCCTGGGCCTCGGCCTGGGCGGCGCGGCCGCCTCGGGCGCCATGTTCCACTCGGTGGGCAACGGGCTCACCAAGGGCGTCCTCTTCCTCGCCGCCGGCAACATTCACCGTTCGTTCGGGTCGAAGCTCGTGGACGACGTCCGCGGCGCCGCCCGGCGCCTGCCGGTCTCGGGCCCGCTCTTCCTGGCGGGCTTCCTGGCGGTGACGGGATCCCCGCCCTTCAGCATCTTCTTCAGCGAGTTCTCGATCCTGAACGGCGCGCTGGGCGGCGGGCGCTACGTGGTGGGCGGCCTCTTCCTCCTGTTCCTGTCCGTGATCTTCGTGGGGATGGGCGTGACCGTGCTGCGGGTGGTGCAGGGCGACCCGACCGGCGCCGCCGAGGTGCCCGACTGCCGCGACGGCTGGCTCAGCGCCGCCCCGCCCCTCGTCCTGATGGCGCTCGTGCTCGCGCTGGGGCTCCACCTCCCGCCGGGGTTGCGCGAGCTCTTCGACGCCGCGGCGGCGCGGGTGGGGAGCTGAGCCATGGCCGACGTGCTGGAGACCTGGAACGGTGAGGCCGTCGCGGTGGCGGACGTGCCGCGCCTCTCCGTCGAGCGCTTCCAGGGCATCGTGTGCGACGTGCTCACGGCCGGCGGCCGGGTGAGCGCCCTCTTCGGCAGCGCGCCCGGCGACGGCCCGGTGGTGGTCACGGCGGTCCTGGCCGACGACCGCGAGAGCCGGCTCGGCCTGCTCTCGACCACGGTCGAGGGCTCTTGGCCGTCGCTCGCGGAGGAGTGCCCCGCCATCCAGGGGTTCGAGCGCGAGCTGGCCGAGCAGTTCGGGATCGTCCCCGAGGGCCACCCATGGCTGAAGCCGCTGCGCTTCGAGCACGCGCACCGCCCCGGGCCCGACGCGTTCGGCCGCGTGGAGCCCTGGCCGGACATCCCCGGCGACTACCCCTTCTTCCGCGTGGAGGGGGACGAGATCCACGAGGTGGCCGTGGGCCCCGTCCACGCCGGGATCATCGAGCCGGGCCACTTCCGGTTCCAGTGTCACGGCGAGCAGGTGCTGCACCTCGAGATCGCGCTCGGCTACCAGCACCGCGGCGTGGAGCGGCTGCTGGCGGGAGGTCCGGACGCCCGCGGCGTCTGCCTCGCGGAGTCGATCGCGGGCGACACGGCGGTGGGCCACGCGCTCGCCTACTGCCACGCGGTGGAGGCGCTGGCGGGGACCGAGGCGCCGCCGCGCGCCTCGTACCTGCGCGGGATCGCCCTCGAGCTGGAGCGGCTCGCCAACCACACGGGTGACCTGGGCATGCTGGCCGGCGACGTCGGCTTCCAGCCCACCGCGAGCGCCTGCGGCGCGCTCCGCGCCGAGTACCTGAACGCCAGCGCCGAGATCTGCGGGAACCGCTTCGGGCGGGGGCTGCTCGTGCCGGGCGGGGTGCGGTTCGACCTCGCGGCCGACGAGGCGCACCGGCTGGCCGACAAGGTCGACCGCGCCACCCGCCTGGTGCGCGAGGCGGTGCGCCTCTTCTTCCGCTCCCCGTCGGCGCGCAACCGCACCGACGGGACGGGGGTGGTCTCGCGGGAGCTGTGCGACCGGCTGGGGATGGTGGGGCCCGCCGCGCGCGCCTGCGGCGCGACGCGCGACGTCCGGCGCGATCACCCCTTCGGCCTCTACCGCTTCTCGCACGTCCCGGTCTCCAACACGGCGACCGGCGACGTGTTCGCCCGCGGCTGGGTCCGGTGGCTCGAGATCGAGCGCAGCGCCGAGTTCGTCGTGGATCACCTGCGCCTGCTGCCCGAAGGTCCGGTCCGCGCCGCGGTGCCGCCGCTCCCGCCCGACCGCCTCGCCGTGTCGCTGGTCGAGGGCTGGCGCGGCGAGATCGCGCACGTGAGCGTCACCGGCCCCGACGGCCGCCTCGCCCGTCACAAGGTGAAGGACCCCTCCTTCCACAACTGGATGGGCCTCGCCCAGGCGCTGCGCGGCGAGCAGATCAGCGACTTCCCGCTCTGCAACAAGAGCTTCAACCTCTCCTACGCGGGACACGACCTGTGATCGCCATCCTGAAGGCACGCCTCCGGCTCGGGAAGCAGACCGTCGCCTACCCCGACGGCCCGGCGCGCTTCCCCGAGCGCTTCCACGGACGCCCGGCGCTGGATCCGGCCCGCTGCGCCGGCGGCTGCGCCGCCTGCGCCGACGCCTGCCCCACCGGCGCCATCGCCGCGCCGGGCGGGACCGGTATGACCCTCGACCTGGCGCGGTGCGTCTTCTGCGCCGAGTGCGCGGCCGCGTGTCCCACCGGCGCCGTGGCCTTCACGCGCGATTACCGCCTCGCCGCGCGCTCGCGAGACGACCTGCTGGTGCGCGGCGACGCGCCGCTGCTGGCGCGGGCGCTCGACGGGCGCATGCGCGCGCTCTTCGGCCGCTCGCTGCGGCTCCGCCAGGTCTCCGCCGGTGGCTGCAGCGGCTGCGAGGCGGAGCTGAACGCCGCCGGGAACATCCAGTTCGACCTGTCGCGCTTCGGGGTCCAGTTCGTGGCCTCGCCGCGCCACGCGGACGGGATCGTGGTCACGGGCCCCGTCACCGAGAACATGCTGCTCGCGCTGCGCGCGACCTACGAGGCGACCCCGGCCCCGAAGCTCGTGATCGCCGTCGGCGCCTGCGCGCTCTCGGGAGGCCCGTTCCGCGGCAGCCCGGTCGTGAACGACGGCGCCGAGGGCGCCATCCCGGGCGTCCCGGTGGACCTGTACGTCCCCGGCTGCCCTCCCCACCCCATCACGCTGCTCGACGGGCTCCTGCGCCTGCTCGGGCGCGTGGCGGAGGAGCGCCTGCAGCTGGAGGGGACGGGGATCGCGGGCGCCGCGGCGCCCATCCCCGCGCCCACCGCGCCGCCCGGCTCCGAGGCGCCCGGCGGCGGGGCGCCCCGGTAGCGGCGGCCTCCGGCGATCCAGGCC
>JAJYHA010000175.1 GCA_021784995.1 Myxococcales bacterium | reverse complement strand
CGGTGGAGGAGGCGCGGGTGGTCCCGGTCCTCGAGGCGCTGCGCGCGCGGGGCTGCGCGGTGCCGATCTCGGTCGACACCCGGCACGCGGAGGTGGCGCGGGCCGCGCTCCGCGCCGGCGCCAGCATGGTCAACGACGTGACCGGCCTGGCCGACGACGCCATGGCGGAGGCCGTCGCCGCGGCCGGCGTGCCGGCGGTGATCATGCACGGGCGCGGGACGCCGCGCGACATGGCGCGGCGCGCGCTCTACGGCGACGTGGTGGCGGACGTGGAGCGGGAGCTGGAGGAGGCGATGGCGCGCGCCGTCGCCCGGGGCGTGCGGGAGGAGCGGATCGTGCTCGACCCGGGGCTCGGCTTCGCCAAGACCGCCGAGCACTGCGTGGCGCTGCTGGCCGCGCTCCCGCGGCTGCGGCGCCTGGGTCGCCCTCTGCTGGTCGGGCCTTCGCGCAAGAGCTTCATCGGGCGGATCACGGGCGCGGAGGTCCAGGACCGGCTGCCGGGCACGCTCGCCGCCGTGACCGTGGCCGTGATACACGGGGCGGAGCTCCACCGCGTCCACGACGTGGCGGCCGCCCGGCAGGCCGGCGCCCTGGCGGCCGCGATCCGGGATGCTCCGCCCAGTGCCGGGGAGGGCGGATCCCGGGGGACCCTGCGGGCGCACGCCGGGCGGAGGGAGCGGGGAGGGAGCGGATGTCGGTGACCGTGCCGGCCGTGCTCCGCTACCTGCTGGGCCCGGAGTCCACCTGGCGCGACGTCGGGGGCGCGATCCTCGACGGCGCGGTCGTCTCGTTCGTGGTGTACCAGGTGCTCCTGCTCATCCGCGGCACCCGCGCCATCCAGGTGCTGGTGGGCCTCTTCCTGCTCGGGTTCGCCTACCTGGCGGCGCAGTGGGCGAACCTCGTCACGCTCACCTGGCTGCTGGCCCACTTCCTCAGCTACTCCTTCATCTTCGGGGTGATCGTCCTGTTCCAGGCCGACATCCGCCGCGGCCTGGCGCACCTCGGGCGCACCTCCTTCCTGAGCGTGCTCTCCGGCGCCGAGCGCCGCGAGCAGGCCGGCGTGGTGGAGGCGGTGGCGCGCGCCGCCGGCGAGCTCGCCGGCCGCAGGCAGGGAGCCCTCATCGTGGTCGAGCGCCAGGCCGACCTGGGCGACCTCGCGGAGAGCGGGGTGCGCGTGGACGCGGAGGTCTCGGCGGAGCTGCTGGTGGCGCTCTTCCAGCCGGGCGGTCCCCTGCACGACGGGGCCGTGGTCGTGCGGCGCGGCCGGGTGACGGCGGCCCGCTGCCTGCTGCCGCTCACCTCCTCCCCGGAGCTGCGCGACGTGGGCACCCGCCACCGCGCGGCGCTCGGGCTGGCGGAGGAGGTCGACGCGGCGGTGGTGGTGGTCTCCGAGGAGCGCGGCGAGACCTCGCTCGCCGTGGACGGGGTCCTCCACCGGGGCCTCGACGCGGGCGCGGTCCGCGAGCGGCTGGCGGCCCTCACCATGCCGCCCCCGGAGCGCGGGGTCACGGCGGTGCTGGGCCGGTTCGGGCGCGCGCCGGCCGGCCGGCGCGCGGCGGCGGAGGGCGAGCCGCGGGAGAAGGACCGTGCGACATCCTGATCTGGCGCTCCGGTCGCTCGCGATCGCGATGGGGGCGGCGCTGCTCTTCGTCGTGCACGGCGAGCGCCGCGTCTCGTACAGCTTCACGGTCCCGCTCGAGGCGCGCCTGCCGGCGGGGTTCGAGCCCTCCGCCCCGCTGCCGCCCAACCTGCACGTGTCGGTCTCGGGTCCGTGGTCGCGCCTGCGGTCGCTCGACGGGCGCGACGTCGGTCCGGTGACGATCGACCTGTCGCGGACCGGCCCGGGCATCGCCTCGTGGTACGTCCGGCCCGAGTCGCTCCACCTGCCGCAGGGCGTCCGCGTCGAGTCGCTGTACCCTTCCCAGGGAGTGGTCGACATCCAGCGCGACGAGCCGTGAGGTTCGCGCGCGCGAGCCCGAGGTCCGAGAGCCCATGAGCGTCCGCCCGCCCCGCCCCGCCGCCCCGCCGCCCACCGCGCCCCGGGAGCCCGCCGCGCCGCCGGCGGCGGACGCACGCCGGCTCTTCGGGACCGACGGCGTCCGCGGCGTCGCCAACGTCCACCCGATGACGGCCGAGATGGCGCTGCAGCTCGGGCGCGCCCTGGCCTACATCGTCCGCAACGGGGCGCACCGGCACCGCATCGTGATCGGCAAGGACACGCGCCTGTCCGGCTACCTCCTGGAGCAGGCGATCGCGTCCGGGATCTGCTCGATGGGCGTCGACGTGATGCTGTGCGGTCCGCTCCCGACCCCCGGCATCGCCTTCATCACCGAGTCGATGCGGGCCGACGCGGGCGTGGTCATCAGCGCCAGCCACAACCCCTACCAGGACAACGGCATCAAGTTCTTCTCGCGCGACGGGTTCAAGCTGCCCGACGCCATGGAGCTCCGGATCGAGCGGCTGGTGCTGGAGGGCCCCGTCGGCGCGGGGGTCGACGAGGACTTCCACGCGCTGCGGCCCACGGCCAACCGGATCGGGAAGGCGAAGCGCATCGGCGACGCCGTGGGGCGCTACGTCGTCTTCCTGAAGTCGCTCTTCCCCCGCGACCTCACGCTGGACGGGATGACGATCGTCGTCGACTGCGCGCACGGAGCGTCCTACCGCGTGGCGCCCGCGGTCTTCGAGGAGCTGGGCGCCCGGGTCGTGACGCTGAACGCCAGGCCGGACGGCAAGAACATCAACGACGGCTGCGGCGCGGTGCACCCGGAGGGCATGGCCCGGGCCATCGCGAAGCACGGGGCCCAGCTCGGCATCGCGCTGGACGGCGACGCCGACCGCGTCATCGTGGCCGACGAGCAGGGGCGGATCGTGGACGGCGACGCCATCATGGCCGTCGTGGGGCGCGACCTGCTCCGGCGGCGCGCGCTCGCCAAGCGGACCGTGGTGGCCACGGTCATGAGCAACGTCGGCCTGGAGCGGTCCCTCCGCGACGCGGGCGGCCGCGTGGTCCGGACGCAGGTGGGCGACCGCTACGTCGTCGAGGAGATGCGCCGGTCGGGGTACAACTTCGGCGGCGAGCAGTCGGGGCACCTCATCTTCCTCGATCACGTCACCACCGGCGACGGCGTGTGCGCGGCGCTCAACCTCCTGGCGGTGATGCTGCGCCACGGGAAGCCGCTCTCGGAGCTGGCGCGCTGCTTCGAGCCGCTGCCGCAGCGGCTGGTGAACGTGGCGGTGCGCCAGCGGCTCCCGCTGGAGGGGCTGCGCGGCGTGCAGCGGGCCATCGCCGCCGTGGAGCGGGCGCTCGGCCGGGAGGGGCGCGTCTTCGTGCGCTACTCCGGGACGGAGGCCAAGGTGCGCGTGCTGGTGGAGGGGCCCGACGAGGAGGCCATCGGGGCCCACGCGGACGTCATCTCGGAAGAGCTGAAGCGGGCCCTGGGCTGAGGTAGATTCGCGGGCATGCCCGCGCGCCTCGGCGTGAACGTCGACCACGTCGCAACCCTGCGGCAGTCGCGCCGCACCACCTACCCCGATCCGGTGCAGGCCGCCGTGCTGGCCGAGCTGGCCGGCGCCGACCAGATCACGATCCACCTGCGCGAGGATCGCCGGCACGTCCAGGAGCGCGACCTGGAGGTGATGCGCCGGACGGTCCAGACCCGCCTCAACCTGGAGATGGCCGCCACGCCCGAGATGGTCCGCATCGCCTGCGCGGTCCGGCCCGACTGCTGCACCCTCGTGCCGGAGCGGCGCCAGGAGCTCACCACGGAGGGCGGCCTCGACGTGGTGGCCAGGTGGCGGGCGGTGGAGGAGGCGGTGGCTGCGATCCGCGCGGCGGGGATGGCCGCCTCGCTCTTCGTGGACCCCGCGCCGGAGCAGATCGAGGCGGCGCGCGCGGTGGGGGCCGACGTGGTGGAGATCCACACCGGCCGCTACTGCGACGCCGCCGGGCCGGCGGAGCGGTCGCGCGAGCTGGAGCGCGTCGCGGCCGCGGCGCGGGCGGCGGCAGGCGCGGGCCTGGTGGTGGCCGCCGGCCACGGGCTCCATTACCGCAACGTGACGCCGGTGGCCGCGCTCCCGGAGGTGGCGGAGCTGAACATCGGGCACGCCATCGTCGCGCACGCGGTGCTGGTGGGGATGGAGCGCGCGGTGCGCGAGATGAAGGCGCTCCTGGCGGCGGCGCCGCCGGGGCGGGGCGGGGCCCCATGATCGCGGGGATCGGCCTCGACCTGGTGGACGTGGCGCGCCTCGGGCGCATCCTCGAGTCGCCGGCGGCCGAGCGCTTCCTGGCGCGGGTCTACACCGAGGGGGAGCGCGCCTACTGCTCGCCCCGACGCGACCGCGCGCTCCACCTGGCGGCCCGCTTCGCGGCCAAGGAGGCCGCCTCGAAGGCGCTGGGCGTGCCGGCGGGCATCCGCTTCCTCGACGTGGAGGTGGTGCGCGAGGGCGCCGCGCCGGGCCTGGCGCTCCGCGGCGTGGCGGCGGAGGCGGCGCGCGCGGCCGGCGTGTCGCGCGTGCACCTGTCGCTCTCGCACGACGGCGGCGTCGCCGCGGCCGTCGTCGTGCTCGAGCGCGACGCGGGGGAGGCGCCGCCGTGAGGCTGGTCACCGCCGCCGAGATGCGGGCCATCGACCGGGCGGCCGTCGAGCGCTGCGGCGTCCCGGGGCTGAGCCTCATGGAGCGAGCGGGGGCGGCGGTGGCGCGCAGCGCGGCCGCGCTGGCCGGACCGGGCGGGCGCGTGGTCGTGGCGTGCGGGGGCGGGAACAACGGCGGCGACGGCTGCGTGGCGGCGCGCCTGCTCCTCGCCGAGGGCCGCGAGGTGCGCGTGGTCGCGGTGGCGCCGGCCGCGAGCCTTCGGGGCGACG
>JAJYHA010000107.1 GCA_021784995.1 Myxococcales bacterium | reverse complement strand
TCGAATCTGGGCGGTGCCTCCACTTCGTCCCACCCGTACCGCGCGAGGAATGACCCAATGCGAAAGTCGCTGCTCGCCGTCGCCGCCGCCGCCGCGTTCGCCCTCCCCACCGCCTCCCGGGCGCAGGTGACGCTCGGGGTGCGCGCCGGGTACTCGTTCCCGTCGGGGACCGCGCTCTCCATCCCGGGGCAGGGCACCTTCTCGCAGTCGGACCTGACCAAGGGGACGATCCCGATCGAGTTCGACGCCTCGCTCGATCTGCCGCTCGGCTTCTCGGCCGGCCTCTACTACTCCTACGGCTTCGGCTCCGTCGGCAACAAGCTCAGCCAGCTGTGCACCGGCGGCGCGACCTGCAACCGGCCGGAGATCCAGCGCGCGGGCGTCCAGGCGGCCTTCGAGCTGCCGGCGCTCCTCGGCTTCGCCCCGTGGGTCGGGGCCGGCTACGGCATCGAGATGGCGAGCTTCGGCGTGAATAACTTCACCTACGGGAAGACGTCGACCACCCCGCCGCAGCCGCTCACCGGCAACCTCGACGGCAACCTGCGCGGCTGGGACACGAGCCTCCAGGCCGGCCTCGACTTCCACTTCATCCCCTTCATCGGCTTCGGTCCCTTCGTCCAGGTCGACTTCGGCCAGTACACCGTCCAGGACATCAAGCTCGGCGCGCTCGGGACGGTCGCGGGGGGCGCGGTCAACCCGCGGAGCACCCACGAGACGGTGACCGTCGGGGTGCGCGGCACCATCGGGCTGTAGGCCCGGCCGGGCCGCCGGGGGGCCTTCGCCGCCGGCGGCTCACGGCCGCACGAGCCCCTCCCGCCGGTACCAGTCGGCGGCGCGGCCGATCGACGTGGCGAGCGGCGTCGGCGCGGTGAAGCCGAGCCGCGCCCGCGCCCGGCCCGCGTCGCAGACCCAGCCCGGCGCGAGGAGCTGGCGGGCGAGCTTGCGGCCGAACGGGAGCCGCCGCCCGGAGAGCCGGCTCGCGAGGTCGGCGAGCGCGCCGGCGCCGGCGAGGAGCGGCCCGGGGACGGCCACCACCCGCGGCCTCACCCCGAGCGCCGCCGCCGCCGCGCGCATCAGCCCCTCGACGCTCGTCCGCTCCTCGCTCGCCAGGAAGAAGGGCGCCCCGATCGCCTCCGGCCGCTCCGCCAGCAGGAGGAGCCCGGCGGCGCAGTCGTCGACGTCGATCCAGGAGAGCGGCCGGTCGCCGAGCCGCAGCGCCCAGCCGGCGCGGGCGAGCCGGAAGAAGAGCAGGTTCTCGCGGTCGCCCGCCCCCACGATCCGCGGCGGGCGCGCGACCGCCACCGGGAGCCGGTCCCGGTACTGGAAGGCGATCCGCTCCGCCTCCGCCTTCGACTCCCCGTACCACTCCGCGGGCCGGAGCGGCGCGTCCTCGTCGAGCCCGGTCGCCGAGGGGGGCGAGGCGGCGCGGGAGCCGGCCAGGACGAAGCGGCGGAGCGACGGCGCCCCGGCGGCGCAGGCCTCCAGGAGGAGCCGGGTCGCGCCGGCGTTCACCCGGAAGAACTCGTCCCGCTCCGCCGCCCGCCGCACGCCGGCCAGGTGGAAGACGACCTCGGCGCCGCGGACCGCGGCGGCGAGCGCGGCCGGATCGAGGACGTCTCCCTGGAGCACCTCGACGCCCGTCCCCGACAGCGCCGGCGCGGGGCGGCGGACGAGCGCGCGGACCCGGTCCCCGCGCGCGGCGAGCGCGGCGACGAGCGCCCTGCCGAGGAAGCCACCGGCGCCGGTCACGAGGGCGAGCATCGGCCGGAGCGAACCACGCGGCGTCGCCCCCTGGCAACCGCGGGCCGGCCCGGCGCCCGACGCCCCGACGCCGGCCGGCGGCGAGGGCGGGGATCGCGCCCGGACCCGGCGGGTCCGGCAGGCCCCCGTCGGGCGCCCCGGGCGGAGACGCCGAGAAGCCCAGGTTCGACGGCAGCTTGGGCGCGCGTGAGGGCGCTCCTGCCGCCCGCGCTCCCGGGTCTCGTCGACCCCTTCGCCGGCCCGCTCGGCCCCGGAACTCCGTGAAGAAGCGTGAAGTCGCCCCCGGGGCGGGCTGGCGCGGGCCTTGCTCACGGCCCGCGCGTGCGCGCCCGGCGGCGCGCCGGAGGGCACCACGTCCATGCGGATCACCAGGACCGGCCGGTTCATCCTCGGGGGCTTCGCTCTCGCCTTCGCGGTGGCGCTCGCCACCGGCGCGATCGCCTACCGGACGGCGGGCCGCCTCGCGGCGAGCCTCGACGCGGTCGCCGGCTCGGAGCTCCCCTCGGCGGTCGCGCTCGGCCGGATCGACCGGGAGATCATGGCCGCCACCCGCGGCATGAACGGCCTCCTCTCGGCCCGGATCACCGCCGATCCGGCGATGCACGCCTCGCTCTACGAGTTCATCGGCGGCGGGCTCGAGGCGATCGCCGGCGCCCGGCGCGCCTACCAGGCGGCGCCGCACGCGCCCGCCGAGGCGGCGGCCTTCGCCGCGCTCGCCGCCGACCTCGACCGGTGGATCGGCTCGGCCTCCGCCTTCGTCGACCTCGCCCGTCGGCGCGACGCCGCGGCCGCCGGGAGCGCCGCCTGGCGCGAGGCGGACGATCGCGCCTGGGCCGCCTACCAGGCGGTCCGCCGGGACTACGTGGCGCTGGCGCGGCCGCTCCACGACCTGGTGGTCGACCTCCAGCGGCGGGCGGAGGTCGACCGCGTCGCGTCGCTCCAGCTCGCCGACGGGGCCCGGTGGACCGTCCTGGCGAGCGTGGCGCTCGGCGCCGTCCTCCTCCTCGCCACCGCCGCCTGGCTCGCGCGGCGCATCACCCGCGCCCTCGCCGGCCTCGTCGCCGAGGCGTCCCGGCTCCACGCCGCGGCGCGCGCCGGGCGGCTCGACGTCCGCGGCGACGCCGCGGCGATCGACGCCGAGTTCCGCCCCATCGTCGAGGGGATGAACGAGACGATGGAGGCCTTCGCGCGGCCGATCCGGATCACCGCCGCCTGCGTCGAGCGGATCGGGCGCGGCGAGGTGCCGGAGCCGATCGCCGAGCGGTTCCAGGGGGACTTCGCCCGGATCGAGGCCGGGCTCAACGGCGCCATCGCGGCGGTGGACCGGCTCGTCGCCGACGCCGCCGGCCTCGCCGAGGCCGCGGTCGCCGGGCGGCTCTCGACCCGCGCCGACGCGACCCGCCACGCCGGGGACTTCCGCGCGGTCGTCGAGGGGGTCAACGCGACGCTCGACGCGGTGACCGGGCCGCTCGCCGAGGCGGCCGCCTGCGTCGACCGGATCTCCCGCGGGGAGATCCCGCCGCCCATCGCCGCCGACTACCGCGGCGACTTCGACCTCCTCAAGCAGAACCTGAACCGCTCGATCGCCGCGATCAACCTCCTCGTCGCCGACGCCGAGGCGCTCGCCCAGGCCGGGGTGGAGGGGCGGCTCTCGGCCCGGGCCGACGCGGGGCGCCACCAGGGCCACTTCCGCAAGGTGGTGGACGGCATGAACCGGACCCTCGACGCGGTGATCGGGCCGCTCGAGGTGGCGGCGCGCCACGTGGACGAGCTCTCCAGGGGGCGGGTCCCGCCGCCGATCGAGGCCGTCCACCGGGGCGACTTCGAGGCGCTGGCGCGCAACCTGAACACCTGCGCCGCGGCGATCGGCCGGCTGGTCACCGACGTCGACGGCCTCGTCCAGGAGGCGGTGGGCGGCCGGCTCTCGGCGCGCGCCGACGCCGCGCGGCACGAAGGCGACTACCGGCGGATCGTCCTCGGGGTGAACGCGACCCTGGACGCCGTGGTGGCGCCGGTCGAGGAGGCCGCGCGGGTGCTCGAGCGGCTCGCCGCCCGCGACCTGCGGGTCCGGGTCGAGGGGAGCTACCGGGGGGACCACGCCCGGCTCCAGCAGTCGGTGAACGGGACCGCCCAGGCGCTCGACGACGCGATGGCCCAGGTGGCCGAGGCGGTCGAGCAGGTCTCCAGCGCCGCCACCCAGATCGCCGCCTCGAGCCAGGCGGTCGCCGCCGGCGCGAGCGAGCAGGCCTCGGCGCTCCAGCAGACCGGGGGCTCGATCGAGGCGGTCTCGGCCATCACCCGCCAGGCGGCCGCCAGCGCCGAGGCGGCCCGCGAGCTGGCGCACGCGGCGCGGGACGCGGCGGCCGGCGGGGTGTCGGCGGTCGAGGAGCTGCGCGGGGCGATGGCGCAGATCGCGGCCTCGGCGGAGGCCACGTCGCAGATCCTGAAGGACATCGACGCCATCGCCTTCCAGACCAACCTCCTCGCGCTCAACGCGGCCGTCGAGGCGGCGCGCGCCGGGGACGCGGGGCGGGGCTTCGCGGTCGTCGCCGAGGAGGTCCGCAGCCTGGCCCTCCGGGCCAAGGAGGCCTCGTCCCGGACCGAGGCGCTCGTCCAGGAGTCGGTGCGCCAGGCTGCCGGGGGCGAGGCGACGAGCCGGCAGGTCGCCGGGCGGCTCGGCGAGATCGCCGGAGGGGTCGACAAGGTGACTGCCATCGTGGGGGAGATCGCCGGCTCCGCCCAGGAGCAGGCGGCGGGGATCGAGCAGGTGGTCCGGGCGGTGGCCGAGATGGACAAGGTGACCCAGCAGAACGCCGCGAGCGCCGAGGAGTCCTCCTCGGCGGCGAGCGAGCTTTCGGGGCAGTCGGAGGAGCTGGCCGCGATGGTCGGCGCCTTCCGGGTCGATCGGCGGGGGCACGGGGGAGGGGCGCTCCCGTCCCCCGCACGGCCCGCGGTCGGAGCCCGGGAGCTCCCCCGCCGCGCCGCCAACTCGGCCCTCCCCGGGGCGCGGCCGGCGCGCCGGCTGGCGGCGAACGGGGCGCCCCCCTCCGCCGCGCCGCTCGACGACGACGCCGTGCTCCGGTCGTTCTGAGGCCCGGCGCGGCCCGGCCCCGGCGCCCCG
>JAJYHA010000272.1 GCA_021784995.1 Myxococcales bacterium | reverse complement strand
CCGGGTTGGCCACGTGCTGCGCGTCCACGGAGATCCAGAGCGGGCGGAACGCCTGGAAGCTGTAGTAGGCCTCGACGATCTGCTCGGGCCGGTAGTTCAGGCGGCCGTCTCCGATGAGGAAGCCGTGCCCGCCCGCCGCCAGGTAGGCGCGGTGCGCGGCCGAGAGCCCGTTCACGACCCAGGCGACGCCGAGCGTGTCGCCCGGGCGCCGCCAGGGGCCCCCGGTCACGGTGGCGCCGACGGAGAGCGAGCGCTCGATCTCGGCGAAGGCGTAGGTCTCGGTCTGGCCGTCGTTGTAGCTGTAGCGCGCGAAGAGGCCCGCGTCGGGCGTGAGGTACTGCTCCACGTTGACGCCGAAGCCCCACTTCGACTGGTCGCGGCGGACGTTGCCCACGTCGGGGGGGCCGCCGTTCGCCGCGGCGTAGCGGAGCGCGTCCTCGAAGCTGCCCATCCGCGCGTGGTTGTGGAGGCCGGTGAGGCGCACCTTCCCCGGCTGCCCCCACAGCACGTGGTCGTGCTCGACCTCGATCGTGTCGCCGTAGTGCGCCAGGAGGTCGAGGTCGAGGGCGAGCCCGTTCGACTCCTTCGGCTGCGCCAGGCGTCCGCCCCGGAAGGCCCAGTCGTCGATCATCAGCTCCACGGTGAGCCCCACCGTGTAGCCGCGGACGTCGGCCGGGTAGTCGGCGGCGCCGTAGCTCATGAGCGCCCAGTTCAGGAACTGGGTGCGCGGATCGTGGGCGAAGGCGTTGCCGTCGAAGACGTCGGCCCAGGAGAAGTTGCCGGCGGTGATCACGAGCCGGCGGCGGGCCACGCTCCCCGCGAACTGGTTGGGGCCGGCCTCGACCGCGGTGCGCTCCCCGCCGAGGCTCACCGTCTGGCGCAGGAACGCGCGCGCCCGGTAGAGCGTCGGCACCGTGCCGCCGCCCTTCTGCGCCTCGCCGTTGGAGAGCCCTCCCAGGCCGGAGAGGTGGGAGATGGCCTGGCTCTGGATGGTCTCCGGGTTGAAGTAGAGCTCCGTCCCGGCCCACGGCCGCACGCCCAGGAACGCGGTCGCGGTCAGCGTGTAGCCCGTCTCGGGGGCGGTGACCAGGCTGTTGACGCCCGTGTAGGGGGCGTCGAAGCCGGCCTTCCGCTGCAGCACGTAGGTGCTCTGGAAGGCGGCGGTCCACCACGACGCGGCGGCCTCCTCGGCCGGAGGGCCCTCGGCGGCCGGTGCGCGGGGGCGGGAGGCGACGCCGCCGAAGGCGATCCGCTCCTCGGGGCCGTCCGTCGCCGGCTCCCGCTCCGTCACGCCGGCCGGCTCTCGCCCCGTCGTCCCCGCGGGCTCCCCTCCCGCCGCCAGCGCCGGCAGCAGCAGGCACGTCCAGAACATGGTCCGCGTCGTGATGAGCATGATAACGATTATCACTATCACGACAGGCACGAGCCTGTCTCGATCTCGATCAAGGACAAGGGTCAGACCCGTCCCTCCTCGCGACCGGCGCCTGGCCGGACGCGGGCGGGGAGGTGATCCGGGATCGAAGGCGCGGCCGGCGCTACCGGCGCGGCGCCGTCACTCGCCGTCGCCGGCGCCGAGCAGCGCGCCCAGGCTCGGGCCGCCGCGCGCGCCGCCGAGCGCGCGCAGCGCCTCGAGGCGGCGCAGCAGGCGCTCGCGGTTGTCGCCCACGTTCAGGTTCTGCATCTCGAGGGCGCCGATGCGATCCTCGGGCGTGAAGGCGGGCTCGGCCACGCGCTCCATGGAGAGCTTCTCGGGCGCGTAGCTCATGTACTGGGCCCGCGTGTCGAGGAGCGTCCAGTCGTCGCCGCGGCGCAGCTCGAGGCGGACCGTGCCCGTCACCGCCGGCGCGATCCACCGCGCGAGACCCTCGCGCAGCATCATGGCCTCCGGGTCGTACCACTTGCCCTCGTAGAGGAACCGCCCCAGCCGGCGCCCGAGCGTGAAGTAGAGGTCGAGCGTGTTCTCGTTGTGGATGGCCGACAGCAGCCGCTCGTAGACCACGTGCAGCAGCGCCATGCCCGGCGCCTCGTACACGCCGCGGCTCTTGGCGTCGATGACGCGGTTCTCGATCTGGTCGCTCATGCCGAGCCCGTGGCGCCCGCCGATCCGGTTCGCCTCCAGGAAGAGCTCGTAGGCCGAACCGAAGCGGCGTCCGTTCAGCTCGACCGGGAGGCCGCGCTCGAAGGAGACGGAGACCTCCTCCGGCGCGATGGCCACCTCCGGGCGCCAGTGCGCGACGCCCATGATGGGGCTCACGATGCGCATCCCCGTGTCGAGCCGCTCGAGGTCCTTCGCCTCGTGGGTGGCGCCCAGGACGTTGGCGTCGGTGGAGTAGGCCTTCTCGGTGCCCATCTTGTAGGGCAGCCCGCGCCGCTCCAGGTACTCGCTCATCTCCTTGCGGCCGCCGAAGGCGGTCACGAAGGCCTGGTCGAGCCACGGCTTGTAGATCTTCAGCGCGGGGTCGACCAGGATGCCGTAGCGGTAGAAGCGCTGGATGTCGTTGCCCTTGTGCGTCGAGCCGTCGCCGAACACGTGCACGTCGTCCTCGCGCATGGCGCGGACGATGGCGGTGGTGGTCACCGCGCGGCCCAGCGGCGTGGTGTTGAAGTACTTCTTCCCGCCCGAGCTGAGGTGGAAGGCGCCGCACTGGATGGCGGACAGCCCCTCGCGGACCATGGCGTCGCGGCAATCGACGAGGCGCGCCTTCACCGCCCCGTGCGTCAACGCGATGGCGGGGATGTCGGCCGGGTTGGCCTCGTCCGGCTGCGCGAGGTCCGCCGTGTAGGCGTGGACGGCCATCCCCTGCTCGGAGAGCCAGGCGACGGCGCAGCGCGTGTCGAGGCCGCCGCTGAAGGCGATGCCGAGCGGGGTACCGCGGGGGGGGAGAGATCGGTAGATGCGGCTCATGGCACCGCCACGTAGCAGAAAAGTCTCCACGATTCCAGCGTCCTGAGGCGCGTCCCGGCCGCGGCCGCGCCCTCCATGCCCGCGCTCGCCCGTAGCTCCGGGGATGCGCGCGCCGCCGACCTTGGCGCACCCGTTCGGGTGTGAGAACATCGGCCCAGCGCGGGTGTTCGACCCAATAGCGCTCGATGCCACCACGGCCCGACACGCACGCCCCCTCGACCCGGTTCCTCGCCGGCGCCTTCGTCGCGGTGGCGGTCAGCTTCCTCCTGGTCGCGACCTACACCCACGTGATGACGCACCAGATCGACGTCGCGTCGGACTCGATCGCGCTCGACACGGAGCCCAGCGTCGAGCACCTGTCCGCGGTCCGGACCGACGTGCGGAAGGTGGAGCGGCTCGTCGAGGCCGCCGTCGGGCTCTCGGGCCGGAGCGCGCCGCCGCGCGCCGAGATCGACGCCGCCCTCGCGGAGCTCGAGCGCAACGCGGGCGCCTACCTCGCCCTCCCCTTCGGCCCCGCCGAGCGCAGCCACTGGGACGAGATGCACGCCTCGTTGCTCGGCCTCACCGCGACGGCGCACCAGGTGCTGGCGCTGGCCGACGCAGGCTCGCCGGAGGCGGCGCGGGAGGCCTACCGCTCGAGCTTCCGGCCGGCCGTCGAGCGCGCCGCCGACGCCGCCATCCGCGACGTCGAGTTCAACGCCGGCGCCGGCCGCGACGCGGCGCTCCTCATCAAGCGCATCCGCCGGCACGCGATGGTGGTGAGCTTCGGCCTCGACGCGCTCTGCCTCGTCGTGGCGGTCCTGGCGGCGCTCATCGTCCGGCGCGGGGTGCGCCGGCACGCGGAGATCCTGCAGGAGCACGCGCGCCTGGTGGAGGACCGCGCGCGCGAGCTGGAGTTCTTCGCGGGCCGCGTCGCCCACGACGTGGCCAGCCCCGTCGCGACGGCGCAGCTCGCCATCGAGCTGGCGCTCCGCCGGGAGGCCACCGGCGACCGCCTCCCGGCGCGAGACCACGTCGCGCGTGCGCAGCGCAACCTGCGGCGGGCCCAGGCCATCATCGACGGCCTCCTCCGCTTCGCGCGCGCCGGCGCCCGGCCGAACCCCGGCGCCACCGCCGACGTGGCGCACGTCGCCGAGGACGTGGTCCGGAGCGCCTCCGAGGTGGAGGGGTCGGGGGCCGAGCTGCGGTGGGAGGGGGTCCCCTGCGAGGTGGCCTGCGACGAGGGCGTGCTGACCAGCATCCTCTCCAACCTGGTCCAGAACGCCGTGAAGTACCTGGGCGACGGGCCGGAGCGGCGGGTGGCGGTCCGCGCCGTCCCCTCCGCCGGCGTGGTCCGGATCGAGGTGGAGGACAGCGGCACGGGGATGCCCCCCGACCTCCTCGGGCGCGCCTTCGAGCCCTACGTGCGGGGCGCGGGCCACGCGACGCCTGGGCTCGGCCTCGGGCTGGCGACGGTCAAGCGGCTGGTCGAAGGGCACGGCGGTCGCGTGGGCGTGGAGAGCGAGCCGGGTCGAGGGTGCCGCTTCTGGTTCGAGCTGGCCGGGGCCGCGCCGCACCCGAAGAGCCAGGCCCTCCTGGAGCCGTTTCCACCGGCCTCCGGGAGCGTATGATGATGGTGCGCAGGGAGCGCGCGGAGTTCGCGGCCGGCCTTCCGTGCAGCCGGTCGTGTCGAGGGCGAGTCCCTCTGCTGCTCGGTCGACGGACGGGGTCCAGCCGGGCACGCCTCGCGCGACACGGGACGTTTCCCTGCGCCACGAAGGGCCGCCGCGCACCGGCGGCCCTTCCCGTTCCGGCCTTCCCGGTGGAGCTTCCCCCTCCAGGGCGGCGCAACCCTCGCGCGCACGGGGCACAATCGGCGCGTGAGCACGAGCGGCAGCTGGGTGCTGGCCGTGGCGCTGCTGACCTTCGTCGGCGTGGCCTCGGGCATCCTGCTGTGGGACGGGCTGGCGCTGCACTTCGCCGGCGGCCCCGCCCTGCGGCGGCGATCGCGCCGCG
>JAJYHA010000201.1 GCA_021784995.1 Myxococcales bacterium | reverse complement strand
GCTCCGTTTGCGCGCCGGCGCGGCTCGACGTAACCTGCCGCTCGCTCCCTGGCACGCATGGCACTCGCCGACCACCGCGACCTCTCGATCGCACTGCCGCAGCGCATCCGGCTCGACACCCGCGTCTGCGTCCACTGCGGACTCTGCCTCCCCTCGTGCCCGACCTACCGGCAGCTGGGACAGGAGGCGGACGGACCGAGGGGGCGGATCGCGATCCTGAGGGCGATCGTCGCCGGCGAGGTGGAGCCCACGGCGCGGGCGGAGCTGCACCTCGAGCGTTGCCTGGGTTGCCGCGCCTGCGAGAGCGCCTGCCCCTCGGGCGTGCCCTACGGCCGCCTGCTCGAGGACGCCCGGTCGGCCCTGGCCCCCGCCCGGGAGGCGCGGCGGGGGCCGCTCGCGCGTGCACTGCGCCGGCTCCTCCTCGCCACGCTGGCGGTGCCCGGTCGCGCGGCCGCCGCCGCGAGGCTGTTGCGCTGGTACTCCGGGAGCTGGCTCCAGGCCCTCGTGCGGCGGACGCGGCTGGTCCGTCTGCTGCCGGCCCCGCTCCGGGCCATGGAGGAGATGACCCCGGTCGTGTCGCCCCGCGTCGACTACCGGGGCGGCGGGTCGATCCCGGCGCGGGGCGAGCGGAGGCGGAGGGTCGCGCTCCTCACCGGCTGCGTGCAGGAGGCGCTCTACTCCGGGGTCAACGCGGCGACGGTGCGGGTCCTGACCCGCTTCGGGTGCGAGGTGGTGATCCCGGCGGCGCAGGGGTGCTGCGGCGCGGTCCACGAGCACGCGGGCGACCGGGAGGCGGCGCGGGCGCTGGCGCGCCGGAACGTCGACGCGTTCCTGGCCGAGGACGTCGACGCGGTGGTGGTCAACGCGGCCGGCTGCGCCGCGCACATGAAGCAGTACGCCGAGCTGCTGGCGGACGATCGAGCCTACGCCGCGAAGGCGGCGCGCCTGGCCGCGCGGGTGCGGGAGGCGAGCGAGCTGCTCGTGGAGCTGCCCGCGCCGCCCGACCCGAGGCCGGTGCCGCTCACGATCACCTACCAGGATCCCTGCCACGCCGCGCACGCGCAGCGCATCCGGGCGCAGCCGCGGGAGCTCCTGCGGCGCATCCCGGGGCTCGTGCTGCACGAGCTGGCCACGCCCGACAGGTGCTGCGGGAGCGCGGGCGTCTACGGGATCGTCCAGCACGACCTCTCGATGGCGATCCTGGACGACAAGATGGAGGACGTCCGTCGGGCGCAGGCGGAGGCCATCGTGACGTCGAACCCCGGGTGTGCGCTGCAGCTCGCGCACGGGAGCCGGCGCCACGGGCTCGGCCTGCCGGTCTACCACCTGATGGAGATCCTGGACCGGGCCTACGCGTAGCGCGGCCGGTGGGAGGAGCCGAGGATGTGCCAGGACTTTCGCGTCTCACCGGCCCGGGCCGCCCGCGTCCGGGCGGTCACGCGACCGGGGCTCACGCTGGTGCGGCGTCCGCCGCCGCCGCAGGCCTTCTTCGAGAGCGCGCGGCGACGGCTGGGCGCCGACGCGGTGCTGACGGATCCCGCCGACCTCGTCCCGTACGAGATCGACGCCGGCCAGGATCGCGCCACGCCGGACGGGGTGGTCTTCCCGCGCACGCCGGAGGAGCTGCGCGAGGTGGTGCGGATCGCGAACGAGCACCGCGTGGTCCTCGTGCCGCGCGCGGCCGGCACCTCCCTCTCCGGCGGCTCCATCGCCGCGGTGGGCGGGGTGGTGGTCGCCGTCTCGCGCATGGCGAGGGTGGGGACGATCGACCCGGTGGCGCGGCAGGTGACCGTCGAACCCTGCGTCGTCAACCTCGAGCTGCAGCGGCAGCTCGAGCCGCGCCGGCTCTTCTACCCGCCGGACCCCGCCAGCCAGCGCGCCAGCGCCATCGGCGGGAACGTGGCCGAGAACGCCGGCGGTCCGCACTGCTTCAAGTACGGCGTGACCACCTCCTACGTGCAGGCGCTCGAGCTGGTGCTGCCGTCGGGCGAGGCGGCCCGCGCCGGCGGGCCGGCCGTGGACTATCCGGAGTACGATCTGGCCGGCCTCTTCACGGGGAGCGAGGGGACGCTGGGGTTCATCACCTCGGCGACCCTGCGCGTGGTGCGGCTCCCGCCGGCGGCGGTGGTGATCATGGCCGTGTTCGACTCGCTCGGGGCGGCGGCGGACACGGTGAGCGACGTCATCGCGCGCGGGCTCGTCCCCGCGGCCCTGGAGATGATGGACCGGGAGATCACCCGGGCGGTCGAGGCTCATGCGCGCATCGGCCTGCCCGACGCCGCCGCCATCCTGATCGCCGAGATCGACGGCCACGCGGCGAGCCTGGACGAGCAGGCGGGGGTCCTGCGCGACATCTGCCGGGAGCACGGGGCGAAGGAGGTGCAGCTGGCCTACGACGCGGCCGAGCGCGAGCGCCTCTGGGCCGCGCGCAAGAGCGCCGCCGGCGCCATCGCCCGCATCGCGCCCGCCTACTACCTGCAGGACGGCACCGTGCCGCGCTCGCGGCTGGGCGAGCTGATGGCCCGGGTGGAGGAGGTGGGACGCACCTACGGCCTGTCGATCTGCAACGTCTTCCACGCCGGCGACGGGAACTTGCACCCGCTGATCCTCTTCGACCCGGAGGACGCCTCGCAGGCGGTGAAGGTGGTGGAGGCGAGCCGCGACATCCTCGAGACGTGCATCGCCGTGGGCGGCAACATCACCGGCGAACACGGCGTCGGCGTGGAGAAGGTCCTCGAGATGCGGATGCAGTTCACGCCGGGCGAGATCCAGGTCATGCGGGAGGTGAAGCAGCTCTTCGACCCCGCCGATCGCTGCAACCCTTGCAAGATCCTGCCCGACGTGCCGCTCGATCCGGCCGAGTGGGCGCCGCGGGCCGCCGCGCCCGGGCCGGCGCCGGACGCGGCGCCGGAGCGGCTCGCCCGCACGCCCGGCGTCCCCTGCTTCGCGCCCGGGTCGACGGCGGAGGTGGCCGCCCTGCTGCGGCAGCGCCAGGCGGAGCGGGCCTCGATCGACGTGGTCGGAGCGGGCACCAAGCTCCCGCGCGCGCGCGCCGCCGCGCTCCTGTCCACGCGCCGCCTGGCCCGGGTGGTCGAGTTCGCGCCCCAGGACCTCTACGTCCGGGTGGAGGCGGGCATGACCCTGCGCGCGCTGCAGGAGCTCGCCGGCGGCGCCGGGCTCTGGTGGCCGGTGGCGCACCCGTGGCCCGAGGCCACCGTGGGCGGCGTGGTCGCCTCGAGCTGGAACGGGCCGGCGCGCTGGCGGATGGGGGCGATCCGCGACCTCGTGCTGGGCGGCGTGGTGGTGCTCCCCGACGGACGCCACGTGCGGGTGGGCGGCAAGGTGGTGAAGAACGTTGCCGGCTACGACGTGACCAAGCTCCACGTCGGGGCGCTCGGGACGCTCGGCGTCTGGACCGAGGTGAACCTCAAGCTGGCCGCGCGGCCGCCCTCGCACGCGGCCCGCGCGTCGCCGCACGAGACCCTGGCCGGGGCCCTCGCCGCGGGCCTGCGCGCCTACCAGGAGAGCCTGGTCGCCTCGAGCCTCCTCGTCTTCGCCGGCGACCGGGGCGGGTTGCCGATCCCGGACCAGGGGGCGGCCACGCTGGTCGTCACCGCGGCCGGCCACCCGGCGGACGTGGCCGAGGAGCTCCGGCTCCTGGACGAGGCCGTCGCGGGGGGGACCCGCGCCGAGCCGGTGGCCGATCCCGGCGAGGAGACCTGGTGCGCGTGGCATCGGCGCGCCGCCGCCGGTCCGGGCGCGCTCCTGCGCGTCGGGGTCCCCAACGCCCGCCTCGCGGAGCTGCTCGCGCACCCCTCGCTCGCGGGAGCGGCGCTGGTGGCCGACGTGACCACCGGGCTCGCCTGGGTGGAATGCGCGCCCGGCACGGAGCCCGGCGCGCTGGCGGACCTCCAGCAGCGGGCGCGGGCGGCGGGCGGGTACGCGGCCCTCCTGCGCGCCCCGCCGCCGCTCCTCGACGCGGCGGACGCCGGGGGACACCGGCCGTCGCTCGCGCCCTACATGGCGCGCCTGCGCAGCCTCTGGGATCCGAACCAGGTGCTCAACCCCGGCCGCTTCGCCTTCGGCGCGCCGGCCCCCCGCACGTGAAGGGAGTGAGAGATGGCCACCGCCCCGCCCGCCGCCGCCCCGCCCGCCGCCCTCGAGGCGAGCGCCTACGCCAAGGTCACCTGGCACCTCATCCCGTTCCTCTTCGTCTGCTACATCGTCTCCTGGCTCGACCGGGTGAACGTCGGCTTCGCCAAGCTCCAGATGCAGTCGGCGCTGCGGTTCAGCGACACCGTCTACGGCCTCGGGGCGGGCATCTTCTTCGTCGGCTACTTCCTGTTCGAGGTCCCGAGCAACATCGCCCTGCACCGCGCCGGCGCCCGGCTCTGGATCGCGCGCATCATGATCTCCTGGGGCGTGCTCTCCTCGCTGATGATGTTCGTCGGCTCGCCCACCGGGTTCTACGCGCTCCGCTTCCTGATCGGCGTCGCCGAGGCGGGCTTCTTCCCGGGCATCATCCTGTACCTGACCTACTGGTACCCGGCCCGGCGCCGCGGGCGGATCGTGGCGCTGTTCCTGACCGCCATCGCCACCACCAGCGTGGTGGGGGCGCCGCTCTCCGGCTGGATCCTGAAGAGCATGAACGGCCTGCACGGGCTCGCCGGCTGGCAGTGGCTCTTCCTCCTGGAGGGCATCCCGTCGATCGTCATGGGGCTGTGGACGCTGGTCTACCTCGACGACGGGATCCGCGCGGCGCGCTGGCTGCGCGACGACGAGAAGCAGCTCCTCGAGCAGGCGATCGAGGCCGAGAACGCCCAGAAGACCTCGCACGCGCTCGGCCACGCGTTCGGCGATCCCAGGGTCTGGCTGCTGGCGCTCGTCTACCTGTGCTTCGTCTCGGGCCTGTACGCCA
>JAJYHA010000426.1 GCA_021784995.1 Myxococcales bacterium | reverse complement strand
CCAGAGGGTGGGGTGCACGCCGATCGCGCGGATGAGGAAGAACGCGGCCAGGATGCTGCCCACCACGGCGCCCGCGGTGTTCAGCGCGTAGAGGAGGCTCAGCCGGCGTCCCAGGTTCGCGACGTCCTCCACGAAGACGCGCGTGACGGCGGGCAAGGTTGCTCCCATCATCATCGTGGGGGGGAGGATGACGATCGACGCGACGAGCAGCCGGACTCCCATGAGCACGATCGAGTCGGGCGCAAGCCGTGTCGCTGCCCAGGCGTGCAATGGGTCGAAGGCCCGGATCACCCACGTCCCGGCCAGCGCGGTGAGCCCGACGCCCATTTCCAGCATCCCGTAGAGACGCAGCGGTGATCGGCTGCGGTCCGCGCCGCGTCCGAGGATCGCGCCGCCGAGCGCGAGGCCGCCCAGGAAGGTCGCCAGCACCACCGTCACAGCGTACGTGGTGATCCCGAACACCTCGTTCAGGAGCCGCGACCAGACGACCTGATACACGAGGCCGGCTGCGCCGGAGAGGAAGAAGATTGCGTAGATCCCGATGGTTGCTCCACGGCGGCGCATGTCGGCGGCAATGTACCGCACCCGGTCGGGTGTGCTCCAGAGGCTCTGTCCGCTGCCGCATGTTCGTGGGCGACGCTTGGCTGGAACCGGGTGCGCGCGTTGCCTTCGCCAGGCCCGGTGAAGGGAGGTCTTCCCGCCATACCGCCGCCCGACCCGGCGATGTGGCAGCGTTCCGGTGCATCCCTTCGCGTGCGACCCCGGGGCGCCGCCGGCGCGCGCCGCGAGCGCTACGATCCGGACGTGCCCCTGCCGGACACGACCCGCCGGAGTTCCCCATGCGCGTCCGCGACGTGATGACGACCACGGTGCGCACGCTCGACCAGCACGACAGCGTCGAGCGCGCCGCCGGAGTGCTCCACTTCTGGCGCTTCCGTCACCTGCCCGTCGTGGACGCGAAGGATCACCTGGTGGGGATGCTGACGCCGGCCAACCTCCTCGAGGCGGCGCGCCGCGGCGGGGAGCTCGCCGACGAGCCGGTCGCGGGCATCATGAGCAAGCCCGTCTCCACGGCGCGCGCGGACGAGGCGGTCGAGGCGGCGGCCGAGCGCATGCTCCAGGCGGACGTCCACGCCCTGCCGGTGCTCGGCGAGGGCGAGCGGGTGGTGGGCATCGTCACCGATCAGGATCTGCTGTCGGGGCTGCTGCGGGCGCGGCGCGGGCGGGCGGCCGCACAGGCCACCACGGTGGACGCCCTCATGACGCGCGACCCGGTGACGATCGACCTGGAGGCCACGGTCGGCGAGGCGACGGACCTGCTGCTCCGGCACGGGTTCCGCCACCTGCCGGTGGTCGGCCCGGGGCGGCGGCTGGTGGGGCTGGTCTCGGAGCGCGACCTGCGGACGCGCCTAGGCGCCGACGTGCGGGGCTTCGTGCACGCCACCGCGGACGCCCTCGCGGAGCCGGTGGCCGACGCGATGACGCCCGACCCGGTTGCCGTCGAGGAGGGGACGCCGCTCGCCCAGGCGATCGAGATCTTCGGGGAGGAGCGGGTGGGCGCGCTGCCGGTGGTGGCCGGCGAGACGCTGGTCGGGGTCCTCTCCTACCTGGACGTGCTGCGCTGGCTGCGTGAGGGCGGCGCCGACGAGGCGTGAGGGCGGCGGTCAGTCCCACCGCGCGTGGAAGAGGCCACGGGTCTCGCCGGCCTCCACCAGCACCACCTCGCTGCTGCGCGCGTTGGAGTTCTCCAGGGCGGCCTCGAAGACGGCCGTGAGTTGCTGGAGCGCGACGCGCGGGAAGAGGGATGGGGGGAAGTCGAGGAAGACGTCGACGTCCTTCTCGCCCACCACCTCCGCGCGCAGCGTGGACCCACGGTGAACGGCCGCCCAGCGCGCCGTGCCCTTCGGGATCAGCGCGGCGGGGGAGAAGAAGGACATCACCGCGCGGTACATGAGGCTGCTGAAGAAGCCCCGGTTCTGGCTCTTCAGCCACTGCAGGTGCTGGTTTTCGGTCATCCGGTAGTGGTCGGCGATCGCCAGCGAGACCGCCATCGCCTCCACCTCGGGGACCCACATGCCCGACGGCGGCCGCGCCAGGTAGGTCGCGAGAGGCTCGGGGACGTCCTCCGGCCGCGGCGCCGGCGCGGGCATTCCCTTGATCAGCATCAGGGGAAGCGACGCTTTGCTCGTGCACTCTGGATAGCTTGCGAGACCCTGTGGCAGGCCGGCCAGGTAGGCGTTCAGACGCGGATAGCGCTTCGCCGTGGTCGCGTCGATGGGACGTGACACGACTGCTACCTGATTGAGGTGGGTCTGCATCGATTCCATGAGAATACTTGTTCCCAGGATTCCCGCAACTTGACGTCGGTGGAGTGCCAGCCCTGTCCCGATATCGCACAATAGCGGTGCGAGTCGGTTTCTGGACTACATCGACGGCGAGGGTATGGTCCACCTGACCTCGGAGGTCTCGCCATGGCCGACCCAACGAAGATCTTGCTCATTCACTCGAATCCGGCCCTGCGAGAGGCGCTCAAGGTGGCGCTGGGCGAGAGCCTGGCGGACATGCA
Organism: Myxococcales bacterium; assembly: GCA_021784995.1. The sequence goes on along the minus strand of JAJYHA010000426.1, from coordinate 2,353 downwards.
GGTCGGCTCCCCCGACGAGGTGTGGGGTCAGATCGAAGGGGGGAGAGTCAGCCTGGTGGTGGCGGAGGAGAAGGTGGGAGTCCGCTTCCTCGAGGACCTCTCGCGCCGCTCACCGGCCACCCCGCGCGCCATCCTGCTGAACGGGGGAGATCGCCGCCTGTGGGTCGAGGCCGCCGCCGAGGGGCACGTCTTCACGGCCATCCCAGAGAACGCGCCCGATCTGGCGCCGCGCCTGCGCGCGCTCGTGACCACCAGCGTGGAGCGTCCGCGCGGACTCTCCTCGTGCACGGCGCAGCTCCACGCGCTCGGCGGGGTCGCCGTCCTGGCCGGCCCGCTGCTCCACGCGACCAGCGACGTCCTGACGGTCCGCGTCGAGCCCGGCGACGCCCTCGAGCACCTCCTGCCCGGATGCGAGCTGGAGCGCGTGGTGGTGCGGCGCGGGGCGGCGGTCCTCGTCGAGGCGCTCGCCGCGTCGGTCCAGGCGCTGCGCCCCGACGCCGGTGGCGGGTACGAGCTGGAGGTGGCCCTGGGGCCGCAGCGCCCGGCGAGGCCGGCGCCGGAGGAGGACGTGGTCCGGGACGTGCTGCTGCGCGCGTCGCTCCTCGAGGAGGCCATCCGGCTCCACCAGCTCGTGATGGAGCGGACCGACGGGCCCGCGGTGCGCGCCGTGGTGCAGGGGCGGGTCGACGCGCTCGCCGACATGCTCCTCCTGGTCGATCCACCGTCCGGCTTCGGCCCCGGCGCCTGCGTCCGCTTCTCGTTCGACGCCGGCGGCGCCCACTACCGCTTCGTCACGGCGCTCTCGGAGCACGAGACTCACGGGACGCGGCACGTCGTCGCGCTGCTCCCGCCCGAGATCCGGGGCCGCCGCCGCGCGCGCCCCCGCGTGCAGCTCGGCGCCGGCGAGGCCGTGCTCGAGCTGACACCCCTGCTCGGGGATCAGCCCATCCGCCGGCCGGCGGCCGACGTCGAGCTGGAGGGGGTCGGGTTCGCGGCCGAGCCGGGCGACCTGCTGCCGGTCGGGACGCGGCTGGGAGCGCTGCGCCTGGTGATGGCCGACGGGACCACGCTGTCGGGCAGCGGCCGCGTCGTCTCGCGCGCCGCCCTCGGCGCCGGGTCCGGGCCCCGGTCGGTCCGGTGCGGGGTGCAGCTCGACGCGCTGGCGCCAGAGGAGCAATCCGCGCTGGCGGGCGCCATCCTGCGCAGGACGCACACCGGCCTGGAGCTGGCCAGCGGCCTCAGCTTCGACGCGCTCTGGTGCTTCCTGCGCGACGCCGGCTTCATCTACGCCGAGAAGGAGCAGCTCCTGCTCCCGTCCATGGGCGAGATCAAGGACACCCTGACCCGGCTGCTGGCCGCGCCGCACGGACCCCTCCGGACCCTGCTCTTCCGCGCGGGCGGGGGCGTGCTGCAGGGCCACGTCTCCGCCATCCGGGCCTACCGGCGCACCTGGATGGTGCAGCACCTCGCGACGCGGAAGGGCGGCCCGGGCACCCTCGCGGCGGCCAAGGCGCTCAACGCCGGCATCATGGACTACCTGGAGCAGCTGCCGGACGCCGACTGGTGTCGCATCTGGTTCCGCCCCAAGAACCGCTGGCCGGCGCGCACCTTCGGGCGCTTCGCACGCCTGAAGTTCGACCCGGGCCGCTGCGACCTGCGCACCTACTCCTACTTCACCGCGCCCACCGAGGGCGCGGAGATCCCGGCGCCGCCGGACCTCTCCCTGCAGGTGGCCCAGGCGGCCGACTGGGCCGAGATCCGCCGCAGCTTCGTGGCGCGCGGCGAGATGGCGCTCCTCTCGTCCGAGGACCTCGCCCGCGCGCCCGACCTGTCGGAGGTGGACGACGTCTACGCCGAGCTGGGCCTGACGCGGCGGCGCGAGGCGATCGTGGCGCGCCGCGACGGGCGCCTGCTCGGCTTCGCGCTGCTCGAGGCGAGCTCCGCCGGCGTCAACTTGAGCGACCTCACGAGCGCGTTCCGGGTGCACCCCCTGGTGCCCGAGCCGGCGGTGGTCACGGCGCTGGCGGCGCGCGCGCGCCAGCACTACGGCGCGCTGGGGCGCGCGCTCGCCATCGGGCTGGCCGAGTCGCCCGACGAGGGCGCGTGGTCCGCCGCCGGGTTCGCGAAGGCGAAGGAGTACAGCTGCATGACGGTCCACCGCTCGCTCTGGCGCCGCTACGTCGAGTTCGCCGCGCGGCTGTACGAGTACGTCCCGGAGCGGGTGGAGCGCCCGCACGCGTGAGCGGCTACGCGATGGAGAACCCGCTCGAGGCCGAGCGGCTGGAGTCGAAGACCGACGCCGGGCTCGCCCTGGCGCAGCTGGAGCGGGCGGGGCTGGCCGAGGGCATGAGCG
>JAJYHA010000178.1 GCA_021784995.1 Myxococcales bacterium | reverse complement strand
CCCGCGGCGCGGCGGCGCGCGACGATCTCCCGGTGCTGGGCGAGCCCGGCGAGGCATCGGGCCCGGCCCTCGAGCGCGCCGCGGTGGCCTTCGAGCGGCTCGTGGGCGCGCTCGCCGCCGAGCGGGTCCGGCTCGCCGCCAAGGTGGAGGAGCTGACGGCGGCGAACCGGGAGCTGGCGCAGGCGCGCGCGTCGCTGCTCCGCAGCGAGAAGCTGGCCACCGTGGGCCGGCTGGCGTCGGGTCTGGCGCACGAGGTCGGGAACCCGCTCGGCGCGGTGCGGGGCTACGTCGATCTCGCCCGCGCGCGGCTCCCCGCCGGCGCCGACCCGGCGCTCGCCGACGCGCTGTCGCGGATCGAGGAGGCGGCCGTCCGCATCGACCGGACCGTCCGCGAGCTCCTCGACTTCGCGCGCCCGACCGCGCCGCTCCTCGCCCCCCTCGCGCTCCCGCCGGTGATCGAGGGCGCGCTTCGCCTGGCGCGCGTGCAGGAGCGCTTCCGGGACGTGGAGGTGGAGCTGGACCTGCCCCCCGCGCTCGGGCCGATCCTCGGCGACGAGCACCAGGTCTCCCAGGTGCTGCTCAACCTGCTGCTGAACGCGGGCGACGCCATGCGGGGCGCCGGCCGGGTCCGCGTCGCGGCGCGAGCGGCCGGTGGCGGGCGGATCGCGGTGCGGGTGGAGGACGCGGGGCCGGGCATCGCTCCGGGCGACCTGCCGCACGTCTTCGATCCCTTCTTCACCACCAAGGAGCCGGGGGCCGGGACGGGCCTCGGGCTCGCGATCGGCCACCGCATCATGGAGTCGCTGGGCGGGGAGATCGCGGCGTGGAACGCGGAGGGCGGAGGGGCCGTCTTCGAGCTCCGGTTCCGCGCGTGCTAGAGTCGGGCCTCCGGTGGCCTTCCAGAGCGTCCTCATCGCCGACGACGAGGAGTCGATGCGGCACCTGCTCTCCGTGTTCCTGACGGATCACGGCTACACGGTGCGGGCCGTCTCGAACGGGCAGGAGGCGCTGCGGGAGCTGGCCGCGCGCGACTACGACCTGGTGCTCTCCGACGTGCGCATGCCGCGCATGGGCGGGCTCGAGCTGCTGCGCGAGGTGCAGCGGAGCGCGCCCGACCTGACCTTCATCGTCATGAGCGCGTACGGGTCGCACGACGCCGCCATCGAGGCGATGAAGGCCGGCGCGTACGACTACATCTCCAAGCCCTTCCGCCCGGACGAGGTGCTGCTCGCGCTCCGGAAGGCAGAGGAGCGCGAGCGGCTCGCCCGGGAGAACCGGCGGCTCCGGAGCGAGCTCGCCACCGAGTACCGCTTCGACAGCATCGTCGGCGCCTCGGAGCCCATGGCCGCGCTCCTGCGGCAGGTGCGCAAGGTGGCGCCCATCAAGACCACCGTGCTGCTCACCGGGGAGTCGGGCACCGGCAAGGAGCTGGTGGCGCGCGCGCTCCACGAGCTGTCGCCGCGCGCCGCCATGCCCTTCGTGGCCGTGAACTGCGGCGCCATCCCGGCCGAGCTGCTGGAGTCGGAGCTCTTCGGGCACGTGAAGGGCGCCTTCACCGACGCGTCGCGCGCCAAGAAGGGGTTGGCGGCGGAGGCCGACGGCGGGACGCTCTTCCTGGACGAGATCGGCGAGCTGGCGCCCGGCCTCCAGGTGAAGCTGCTCCGGCTGCTCCAGGAGGAGGAGATCCGGCCGGTGGGCGACACGCGGCCGCAGCGGCTGGACGTGCGGGTGGTGGCGGCCACGGTGCGCGATCTCGGGGCCGCCGTCCGCGCCGGCCAGTTCCGCGAGGACCTCTACTACCGGCTCGACGTGGTCGGGATCCGGCTGCCGCCCCTGCGAGAGCGGCCGGGCGACCTCCGCCCCCTCGCGGCGCACTTCCTGGCGCGCTACGGCCGGCTGCGTCCGGACCGCGCCGTCACCGCCATCTCGGACGACGCGCTCGCCGCCATGGAGGCCTATCGGTGGCCCGGGAACGTTCGCGAGCTGGAGCACGCCGTCGAGCGCGCCGTCGTGCTGTGCGAGGGGACCTCCATCTCCGAGGACGACCTCCCCGAGGCGGTGCGTGGCGGCACGAGCCCCCAGGGCGCCGGCGCGGCGATCCCCGAGGGGACCCTCTCCGTCAAGCGGGCGATGCGATCCGTCGAGGAGCAGCTCATCCGGCGCGCCCTGGAGCGGACGGGCGGGAACCGGACCCGGGCCGCCGAGCTCCTCGAGCTCTCCTACCGGGCGCTCCTCTACAAGATCAAGGAGTACGGCCTCGGCGCCTGACGCCCGAGGCCGTGCGGCCGCGATCGCCCGGCGATCGTCCGGCGCCGCGAGCGCGCCGTCACCTTCATCTGTCCACAGTGGCTCCGTTATCCCACAACGGCGCCGTGGTCCCACAGGCCCTTTTGTTGCTTCGAGCCGCACTCCTGGAATAGCGTGACCAGGCATGCGATCGAGGTCGGATCACGCCTGCGAGTGAGGGCCATGGGGAAGGGAAAGCTCGCGATCGGCCTCGACATCGGCTCCTCGAGCGTCAAGCTCGTCCAGCTCCGAGAGAGGAAGGGCAGCTACGCCTTGCAGGCCTACGGCGTCGCCCCGCTCCCGCCGGAGACGATCGTGGACGGCGCGCTCATGAACTCGGCCGCCGTGGTCCAGGCGATCCAGCAGCTGCTCTCCACGCAGAAGGTGAAGGGCAAGGAGGCGGCCATCGGGGTCCGCGGGCACTCGGTGATCATCAAGAAGATCTCCGTGCCCCGGATGTCGCACGAGGAGCTCGACGAGTCCATGCAGTGGGACGCCGAGCAGTACATCCCCTTCGACGTGAAGGACGTCAACCTCGACACGCAGATCCTGCACGTGGACGAGGCCGCCGGCCAGATGGACGTCCTGCTGGTGGCCGCCAAGAAGGATCTGATCCACGACTACGGCGCGGTGTGCACGGAGGCGGGCCTCAACGCGACCGTCGTGGACGTCGACGCCTTCGCCGTCCACAACGCGTACGAGGTGAGCTACCCGGCGACGCCGGGCGAGACGGTCGTGCTCATGAACGTCGGCGCGGCGGTGACGAACATCCACATCGTCTCGGACGGCGTGACGGCCTTCACGCGCGACGTCGCCATGGGCGGCAACGCCTTCACCGAGGAGATCCAGAAGCAGCTCAACGTCTCCTACGAGGAGGCCGAGGCGCTGAAGATCGGCGGCCACGGCGACTCGGACGCGGTCGTCCCGCGCGAGGTGGAGCGGATCCTTCAGTCCGTGGCGGAGCAGCTCGCGGCCGAGGTGCAGCGCTCCCTCGACTTCTACGCGGCGGCGGCGGCCGGCCACGCCATCGCACGCGCCTTCCTGTCGGGGGGCATGGCGCGCGTCCCGGCGCTCTTCCGCGCCATCGAGCAGCGCGCCGCGATCCCCGTCGAGATCCTGAACCCGCTGAAGGAGATCGAGGTGGACGACCGCCGCTTCGACGCCGCCACGCTCAACCGCACCTCGGCTGCGGCGACGGTGGCGGTCGGGCTCGCCCTCCGCCGGGCGGGAGACAAGTGGCAATGATCCGCATCAACCTCCTCCCGGCGCGCGTCTCGCGCAAGAAGCAGGCGACGCGGCAGCAGCTCGCGCTCCTCGGCCTCGCGCTCGTCGTGGCGCTCGCCTGCAACTTCGCCTGGAGCCGGCTGCGAGCGGCGGAGCTCGAGGCGCGGCAGCAGCGGATCCGCCGGACGCGCGACAGCATCGCCCAGCTGGAGCACATCATCGGCGAGGTGAGGAGCATCAAGGCGAAGCAGGCCTCGCTCAAGGACGAGCTGGCGGTCCTCGACCGGCTCAAGGCGGGTCGCCAGGGTCCGGTCCGCGTCCTCGACGAGCTGTCGGGCCTCGTGCCGAAGAAGCTCTGGCTCCGGAAGCTGGACGAGAAGGGTGGCGCCGTCACGTTCGATGGGACGGCCGAGACGATCGACGACGTCTCGGCATTCCTCTCCGGGCTGAAGCGCTCTCGGTACTTCTCCTCGCCCGAGCTCAAGAAGACGAACGCGAAGACCGAGGGCCGGAACAGGCTGGTGGAGTTCACCGTCACCGCGACCGTCAGCTACACGCCGACGCTCCAGGTGGCCGCCGCCGGTCCACGGCCGGCCGCGCCGGCCGGCGCCCCGGAGAGGCGATAGCCCGCCATGGAACGGCTCCTCGACCGCCTCGCCGCCGCGCCCACCGGGCTCAAGATCGGCCTGTTGGCCGGGCTCGCCCTCCTGCTCACCGTCGTCAACTACTTCCTGGTCGCCATCCCGACGTTCGGCGCGCCGGTGTCGGAGATCGACGACAAGATCGAGGTCGCCGGCCGCGAGCAGAAGAAGCTCGACCAGGAGTATGAGGAGAAGCGAGCCATCGCCAACCACCTGGAGGACTTCCGGCGAGAGAAGGAGCAGCTCCAGGAGCGGCTGCGCGAGGCCCTCGCGCAGCTGCCGGAAGACAAGCGGATCGACGAGCTGCTGCTGCAGCTCCAGGACCGCGCGGTCAAGGCGGGGCTCGAGATCCTCACCATCGAGCCGCAGCCGCCGGTCGTCGAGGGCTTCTACGCCCGCATCCCGATCCCGATGTCGGTCCAGGGCGACTACCACGAGATCGCCACCTTCCTCGACGGGATCGGGCGCTTGCAGCGGATCGTGAACGTCAACAACCTGAGCTTCGAGCAGCCCAAGGACCAGTCCGGCCGGGTGGTCCTCACGGCCCGCTTCCTCGCCACCACCTTCATGTTCGTGGACCCCAAGGACCAGCCGCAGCCGGCGAAGCCGGCGCCGGGAGCGAAGCGGTGAGCCGCCGCCCGTCCGCGATGGCCGTCCTCGGCCTCGCCGTCACGCTCGCGGCCTGCGGCCAGAAGCGGCCGCCTCCTCCGAAGGCCGTGCCCGCCGCGCCGGCCGCCGCGCCGGTGGCGACCCCGGGGCCGGCCTCCTGCAC
>JAJYHA010000067.1 GCA_021784995.1 Myxococcales bacterium | reverse complement strand
CGGCCCGGCGCCCTGGACGCGCCGCCGCCCGACCGGTCCGCGGCCGCGCCGCGCCCACCACCGGGCGGGGAGCCCGCGGTCCGGACCCTCGCCACCGTCACCCTGGGTGCCGTCGGCGACGTCCTCATGCACGGCGCGGTGAAGGAGGCGGCCGCCGACCACCGAGCAGCGGACGGTGACCAGGGCTACGGCTGGCTCTGGGCCCCGGTGGCGGACCTCCTCCGCGCGACCGATCTCACCTTCGCCAACCTGGAGACGCCGGTGGCCCCACGCGCCGGCGGCGCCACGCGCAGCTTCGTCTTCAACGCCGGCGAGCCCGTCGTGTCGGCGCTCCGCCACGCGGGCGTGGACGTGGTGAGCGTCGCCAACAACCACGCCTTCGATCAGGGGCGCGCGGGGTTCGAGGAGACGCTCGCCACCCTCGATCGCCTCGGGGTGGCCTACGTGGGCGCCGGCCCCGCCGGGCGCGAGGCGGGCCCGCGGGTGCTCACGATCCACGGGCTCCGCGTCGCCCTCCTCGGCTACGCCCGCTTCTTCAACCAGTCGGGCAACGAATGCCCCGCGGGCCCCTGCCGCCGCGCCGCGCTGCTCGATCCGGAGCGCGCCGTGGCGGACGTCCGGGCGGCGGCCGCCGGCGCCGACGCGGTGGTGGTCTCGCTGCACTGGGGCGAGGAGTACGCGACGCAGCCGCGGCCGGAGGACGTCGCGCTGGCGCACCGCCTGGCCGAGGCCGGCGCCCTGATCGTCCTCGGGCACCACCCGCACGTGCTCCAGCCGCTCGAGCTCTACCGGCGCGACGACGGGACCACCACGCTCATCGCCTACTCGCTCGGCAACTTCGTGTCGAACCAGTCGCGCCTGTACGTGCCGGGGGTGACCCCGCCCGGCGTGGCAGCCCCCCGGGACGGCGCCCTGCTCCGCGCCACCATCGCGCGGAGGGACTACGGCCGCGGCGTGGCGCGGGTCGAGCTGGCCGGGGTCGGATGGATGCCGCTCTGGACCGAGAACGACACCGCCGATCCGGGACGTCGCGCGTCCGGCCGCCGGCCGGCCATCCAGGTGGTCTCGGTCGACCGGGCCCTCGCCGCCGTGCGCGCTCGCCTGGCGTCCCTCCCGACGCCCTCGACCCCGGCCGAGCAGGCTCGCTTCGTCGCTCTCCGCCGCCGCGAGGAGCTCTACCTGGCGCGGCGCGCAGCCATCGCCGAGGCGCTGGGCGAGGAGCTCCGGCTCGAGGCGCCGCCCGTCGCTCCCGCAGCGCCGCCCGCGCCCGCGGCGGCCGCCGGGGCGCTCAGGCCGGCTCCTTCCCCGTGACGACGGCTCGCGCGGGGCCCATGTCGGAGGGCGCCACGTCGGGGTGCGCGGGGACCTTCAGCTCCACCAGCTCGATCCCGAGCTGGCGCGCGTAGTCGAAGATCCGGTCGTCCCGGTAGAACTCGCCGAAGACGATCCGCTCGCACCCGGAGTTGCCGATCAGCTTGAAGCAGGGCCAGCAGGGCGAGGCGGTGGTGTAGATGGTGGCGCCCTCGATGGCCACGCCGTTCTTGGCCGCCTGGATGATCGCGTTCGCCTCCGCGTGGACGGTCGCGACGCAGTGGCCGTCCTCCATCATGTGCCCCACCTCGCTGCAGTGGGGCAGGCCGCGGATCGACCCGTTGTAGCCCGTCGACAGGATCGTCTTGTCGCGCACCAGGACGGCGCCGACGTGCTTGCGGTCGCACGTGGCGCGGGTGGCGACGACGCGCGCGATGCTCATGAAGTAGGAGTCCCAGTCGGCCCGCATCGTTCTCTCCCCGCGGTGCCTGCGCGACGGCGCCGCCGCCCCGGGCGGGACGCGCCCGCGCAGGGTGGACGCCCGACGACCTTGCACGAGGGGCCTGACACGGCGGCGGTCTCGATCGTCCGCCTTGGGCCGGGACGGCGGAGGCGCGCGGATCGAGCAGGCCCTCCGCCCGCCGCGGGGAGCTTCGCGCGGGGAGCTTCGGCGGGGAGCGAGCGCCGGGAGCTTCGGCGGGGAGCTTCGGCGGGGAGCGAGCGCCGGGAGGGCTCACCCCGGATAGCGCCGCCGGAGCAGGAAGAGCACCGCGTCCTGCGCGCAGTGCTCGCAGTAGCCGTAGCGGTCGCGGAGGGTGGCGAGCGTCTGCTCGACGAGCCGCCGCGCGCGCTCGTCCAGCTGGGCGCGATCCCCCGACAGGTAGCGGAGGACGTCCTCGCGGTTCTGCCGGATCTGCCGCGCGCGCTCCTCGTAGTAGTGCGTCCGCAGGCGCCGGAAGAGGTCGGGGAAGATCGCCTGGAGGTCGATCTCGCGCGCCTCCGGGTGGTCGAGGCGGTAGGCGCCGATGGTCGAGATCAGGGAGCGCCGGAACGCACCGCGATCGTCCTGCTCCCCCATCACGATCCGCTCGAACCCCTTCATCCGCTCCTCGTCGGGCGTCTCGTAGGCACCGGTCACCCGGTTCCGCACCCGCTCTCCGCGGGTCCAGGAGGAGACCAGGCTCACGTAGCGTCCGAAGAGCTCCCGGTACTGGCTCTCGGAGACCATGCCCATCGAGTCGCGGATCTCCTCGTCGAGGGTGTCGAGCAGCTCCGCCTCGACGATCCGCACAAACTCCTCGTGGTCGTGGTAGCCGTCCACCACCTCCTGCTGCAGGAACTCGTGCAGCGACCTGTCGCGGCAGAGCTCCGCCAGCTGCTCCAGGACGGCCATGGGCGTCAGGCACGCGCGGGCGCGATCCTGCGCCGCGTTGAAGACCACCGTCTTCAGCTCGCGCACCGAGGCGCCCGATCGCCCCTCGTACAGCGGGTGCGCGTCCGTCTCCGCGTACACCTCCTCCACGCGCTTCCGCAGCTCCTTCGCCTGGGCCAGCCCCAGGCGATCGGGAGCGGTCCCGTCCTGGTAGAGCTTCAGCTTCTCCAGCGGCGCCAGGCCGCCGACGACGCCGCGCAGCTCGCCCTGGTGGCGGTCGGGGAGCGGCCTCTCGAGCCGTGTGAGGACCGCCCACATGGCCGCCACCGAGGTCGCGTGGGGCGCCACGTGCTTCCCGACCGCCGCGGGCGTCACCTGCTGGTCGTAGATCTCCCGCTCGACGCGCCAGCGGCGCAGGTAGGGCACCCGCACCAGCTCGAGGCGGCCACGGAACGACCCGAAGTCGGCCAGATCCTTGTCACGGAAGAGCGCGAGCTGCTTCTCGTTGGCGCTCGCGATCAGGACGGTGTCGAGGTCGAGCACGAAGCTGTCGATGGAGACGCGGCCGGTCTCGCTCGTGCCGAGCAGGTACTTGAAGGCCTCGGGAGGGCGCTTGAGGAGGTCCGCGAAGTCGAGCAGGCCGCGGTTGGCCGCCACCAGGGGCCCCGTCGGCTCGAAGAGCAGCAGGGACTGCAGCACGGCCGGGAGCCCGCGGGGCCAGGAGGACGCCGCCAGCGGCCGGAAGCCGGCGTCCACCGAGAGCTGCGGCTCGACGGTGACCGCGCCCATCTGGTAGCGCGGGGTGACGTAGAACCGCTCGACCTGCACGTGCCGCAGAACCTTGAGGTAGTCGCCGCGGTAGGCCGCGAGGAGCGCGGAGAAGATCTGGTTGCAGAAGTGGCACGGCTCGCCGTCCGCCACGTGATCGGACAGGACGAAGTCCTCCCCGGCCGCGCCCCCCCGCTGCGCCGGGCGGCACCGCTCCTCGAGCAGCTTCCGCCGCTCCTGCCGCGGCACGAGGAAGAGGGGGTGGTCCTTGAGCGGGCACGGGAGGCGCGCCTCCAGCGCGTCGCCCTCCAGGTGCGCGAAGGTGGCGAGGTCGTCGGTGGCTCCCGCCGGCTGCCCGAACCCGACCGTGCCGCCGCCCCGCAGGCGCCGCTCGTTCGGGAAGACCCACGCGTAGCGGTAGAGCGCCCCCTCCGGGAGGCGCGAGTAGGTCTCCATCCCACGCATCAGCGCCGCGACCAGCGACGACTTGGCGGAGCCGTTCGGGCCGTGGAGCAGCACGAGCTTGTTGACCCTCCCCGAGCGGACGAAGTTGCTCAGGATGCGGTGGAGCGCCGCCTGGACCTCCTCCTGCCCCGCGACCCGCGCACCCCGGGCCTCGGGCGCGAACTCCAGGTCGAAGAGGCGGAAGCGGCGGGCCTCGCCCCACGGCGTCTCGACGCCGCGGGTGCCGAAGTGCTCGAGCACGTCACGCAGGTACTGCGCCGCGCCCCGGGCCTGCGCCCGCGGCGCGCGCTCGAAGAGCTCGAGGTACTCCTCGAACGAGAGGAGGGTCCGCTGCTCCGCGAACGCGCTCTTCACGCCGCCGCCGACGCCGGCGAGGTACTGGCGGACGTCCATCGGGCGAACTCTCGCACGACGCCCGCCGCCGGCAAAGGCCGCCCGGCGGCTCCGTTCGCGCCGCGCCGGGGTCGTAGTACCCTCCCCGGGCGTGGCCCCCCTCCCCGACGACACCATCATCGGCATCGATCTCGGCACCACCAACTCCTGCGCGGCCGTGGCCGTCGACGGCGTGGTCCACCTCATCCCCCACCGAGCCGGCGAGTACCTCGTCCCATCCATCTTCGCGATCGACGACAGGGGGAACGAGCTGGTGGGCCACGACGCCAAGCGCCAGTGGCAGCTCAACCCCGTCCACACGCTCTACGCGACGAAGCGCCTCATCGGCCGCTCGGCCGTCGACGGCGTGGTCGAGTCGATGCAGCGCAGCGTCCAGTACCGCGTCTGCGCCGGGCCGCGGGAGGAGGTCGCGGTCGGCTGCCACGGGCGAACCTTCGAGGTCCAGGACGTCGCGGCCCGGATCCTCGCCCGGATCCGCGACGTCGCGTCCGACCACCTCGGCTTCAAGGTGCGGCGGGCCGTGGTGACGGTCCCGGCCTACTTCACCGACCGGCAGCGGCAGGCGGTGAAGGACGCGGGCCGCCGCACGGAGCTCGAGGTGGTCCGCATCATCAACGAGCCCACCGCGGCCG
>JAJYHA010000169.1 GCA_021784995.1 Myxococcales bacterium | reverse complement strand
ACCCGCCCCAACCTACCCCCAGGGGGAAACATCTCCATGCGCGCGCCCGTCGAGACCCGTGAGAAGCGCCCGACGTCGAACTCCCATCTCCTCTCCTGGGTCGACGAGATGGCCAGGCTGTGCAAGCCGGACCGCATCCACTGGTGCGACGGATCGGCCGCCGAGAGGGCGCGCCTCACCGAGGAGGCGGTCGCGAGCAAGACGCTCATCCCGCTCGACCCGAAGGGGTTGCCCGGCTGCCACTACCATCACTCGAACCCCAACGACGTGGCCCGCGTCGAGCATCTCACCTTCATCTGCACACCGACCCGTGAAGAGGCCGGGCCGACCAACAACTGGATGGAGCCGGCCGAGGCCTATCGAAAGCTGTCGGCCATCTACGACGGGTCGATGCGGGGGCGGACCCTGTACGTGGTGCCCTACGTCATGGGCCCGGCGCGGTCGCCCTTCGCCAAGGTCGGCATCGAGCTGACCGACTCCGTGTACGTGGCCCTCAACATGGGGATCATGACGCGCATGGGGACGGTGGCCCTCGATCGACTGGGCACCGACGGCACGGAGTTCAACAAGGGCCTCCACTCGGTGGCCGACTGCAACCCGGAGCGGCGCTTCATCTGCCACTTCCCCCAGGACAACACCATCTGGTCGGTGGGCTCGGGCTACGGCGGGAACGCGCTGCTGGGGAAGAAGTGCCTGGCGCTCCGGATCGCCAGCTACCTGGCCCGGAACGAGGGCTGGCTGGCGGAGCACATGCTCATCCTGGAGGCCGAGAGCCCCCAGGGCGAGCTCAGCTACGTCGCCGGCGCGTTCCCGAGCGCCTGCGGCAAGACGAACTTCGCGATGATGATCCCGCCGGCCGCCTTCCAGGGATGGAAGGTCCGCACCGTGGGCGACGACATCGCCTGGATGCGCGTGGGCGAGGACGGGCGGCTGTGGGCCGTGAACCCGGAGTTCGGCTATTTCGGCGTGGCGCCCGGGACGAACCGGAAGACCAACCCGAACGCCATGGACACCATCCGGCGCGACACGCTCTACACCAACGTGGCGCGGACGCTGGACGGCAACGTCTGGTGGGAGGGCATGGACGGCGAGGCGCCCGCGGAGCTCATCGACTGGCAAGGACGCCCCTGGCGGAGGGGCTCGAGCGAGAAGGCGGCCCATCCGAACAGCCGCTTCACGGCCCCGATGCAGAACAACCCCGCGCTGTCGCGGTTCGCCGACGATCCCCGGGGCGTGCCCATCAGCGCCATCATCTTCGGCGGACGCCGCTCCACGACCGTACCGCTCGTGCTGCAGGCCTTCAACTGGTCGCACGGGGTCTACCTGGGCGCCACCATGGGCTCGGAGACCACGGCCGCCGCGACCGGCGCGGTGGGCGTCGTCCGGCGCGACCCGATGGCCATGCTGCCCTTCTGCGGCTACGACATGGGGACCTACCTCGGCCACTGGCTCGCCATGCAGGGGCGCATCCCGAACCCGCCCAAGGTCTTCCTCGTGAACTGGTTCCGGAAGAGCCAGGACGGCAAGTGGCTGTGGCCCGGCTACGGCGACAACATGCGCGTCCTGAAGTGGATGCTCGACCGGTGCAACGGCCGAGCGGCCGGCCGGGAGACCGTGCTCGGCGTCACGCCCGCGCCGGGAGAGCTCGAGGTCGCCGGGCTGCGCGACGCCGACGTCGCGGCCGCCACCCACATCGACCTGAAGGAGTGGGAGTCGGAGCTCGAGTCGCAGGCCGAGTGGTTCCAGAAGCTGGGCCGGACCCTGCCCTCTTCCCTCGAGATGCAGCGCCAGATGCTCCTGCAGCAGGTGCGGGCGTCGCTGACCGCCGGGCGCTGACCGCGGCTCCGCGGAGCGAGGCGCGAGCCCGGGTGGACTCGCGCCTCGCCTCCCCTCCCATGTGCACCCTGGCCGTCGCGCTGCACGCCCACAGCCGGTGGCCCGTCCTGGTGGCCGCCAACCGCGACGAGCGCCTCGGCCGCCCCGCCGAGGGCTGGGCCCTGCGGCAGCCGCCGGCCGGGCCGCGGCACGTCGCGCCGCGCGACCTCGTCGGAGGCGGCACCTGGATCGGGCTCTCCGCCACCGGCCTCTTCGTGGGGCTCACGAACTTCTTCGCGGGAGCCGGTTTCCCCGATCGCACGCGGCAGTCCCGGGGCGCGCTGGTGATGCGTGCGCTGGCGCACCGCGACGCGGCGAGCGCACGCGCCGAGATCGAGGGCACGGAGGCGAGCGCGTACAACCCCTTCCACCTGGTGGTGGCGGACGCGCGGACGGCCTTCCTGTGGCGCTACGACGGGCGCGCCGCGGAGCTCCTCCCGCTCGGCCCCGGGCTCCACGTGGTCACCGAGACCGATCACCGGGGCCAGTCGGCGCGCGGCGATCGGGTGCGCGCGCACTGGCCGCCGGAGCCCGACGCGCCCGCGCTGCGCGAGGTGCTGGTCCAGCACGCACCGGAGCCGCGGGAGGGGACCTGCATCCACCTCGATCCGCACTACGGCACGCGCTCGTCGGCCATCCTGCGGATCGCGCAGGAGGTGGGCGCCTCCGACCTCCTCGTCGCCACGGGCCACCCCTGCACGGCGCGCTTCGAGGACCGCGCCGATCTGATCGCCTCCATCGCGCGCCCTTGACAGGCGCTCGCGGCGGGGACATGAGACCCGACCCATGGGCCTGCTCGATCGCATCTCGTTCAAGTCGAACCCCGCCGCACCCCCGGAGTCCATCGACGTCACCGCGCGCGGCGAGCTGCGCATCGTCTGGCCGGGCGGGCCGGAGGTGCTCGTCCCGGCGGCCCAGCTGCGCGACCAGTGCCCCTGCGCGAGCTGCATCGAGGAGGGCACCGGCCGCAAGCTCCTCGACCCGGCCACCATCCCGGCCGACATCCGGCCGCTCGAGGTCAAGGGCGTCGGGAACTACGCCATCCAGATCCAGTGGTCGGATGGCCACGGCTCCGGGATCTACACCTGGGCGACGCTGCGGCGCGCCTCGGGCCTTTCGCCGGAGTAGGCGCCCGGGAGCCGGGCGCCCACGTCCCTCCGGACCGCGCGACGCGACCGGCGCTATCCGCGGGCGGCCGGGGCCACGACCCGCGGCGCGATGGGGGTGTGGTGGTTCACCTCCGGCCCGTGGCCGCGCCGTGGCTGGGCGAGGCGGACGTCGCGCAGCTCGCCCCGGCCGCCGCGGAGCGCGTGGACGAGGAGCCGGAGAGTCTCCGGGTCGCGCTGCCCCATGTTCGCCTCGGCGACGAGGAGATCCACCGCCCCGCGGGCGTCGAAGGGCTCCGGCCGGAACGGGCGCGCCTGCGTCAGGGCCACGAAGGCGCTCGCCACCGCGACCACGTCCACCGCCCGCATGGGCGGCCGCGCGAGCACGGGGTACCCCTGACCGTTCTTCCAGTGGTGCGCGAGCGCCGCCTCCACCGCCGGGTGGGCCCCCAGCGACGAGGCGATCAGGTAGGCGCCCAGCAGGGGGTGCGCGGCCACCACCTGGACCTCGCGCCGGCTCAGCTCGTCGGCGTTTCGCACCAGGTGGAAGGGCACGTGCCGCATCCCCAGGTCGTGCAGCAGCCCCGCCACCGCCAGCTCGGCCACGGCCGGGGAGTCTCCCACGCCGGCCAGGAGCAGCCGCGCCGTCACGGCCGCGGTGCTCCACGCGTGCCGGTAGCGGATCGGGTCGAAGGTCCGGAGGGCCTCCAGCTCGTCCAGGAGGGCCCGCGGCAGCCTCGCCGCGAGCGCCGCCCGCCGCACCTCCTGCGCCGCGGCGGGAGGGAAGAGGTGGCGATAGGCCGGGTCACCCAGCGGCAGGGCGAGATCCTCCGCCAGGACGCTCTCCCCGAGGAGCTGGCGCGGGGCCGCCACCGCCCGCCGCGCGGCCTCCTCCACGGCGGCTGCGGAGAGCGCGAACCCGCGCGGCGCCAGCACGACGCCGTGCGCGTCCCTCAGGTCGGTCCTGAGCACCGTGTGATCGAGCATGCGTCCGTCCCCGCGAGGGCCCTCCCGCAATGTAGCCCAGATGGGCGCGCCCGGGGCTCTCCTCCGTGGGCCGGTCAGCGGCGCCGGCGCGCCAGCGCGCGATCGATCTCGCGCCGCGTCTCGCGCTCGGCGATGACCTGGCGCCGGTCCTCGTGCCGGCGGCCGCGGGCGAGCCCCAGCTCCACCTTGGCCCAGCCCTGCTTGAAATAGAGGGAGAGCGGCACGAGCGTGTACCCGCGCTGCTCGATCTTTCCGCGGAGCCGGTCGATCTCCTCCCGCCGCAGCAGGAGGCGGCGCTCGCGGAGCGGCGCGTGCCCGAAGGCGGCGGCGGGCCCGTACTCGCCGATGCGGCACTGGACCAGGAAGATCTCGCCGCCCCTCGGCTGCGCGTAGGCGTCCGAGAGAGAGACGTTGCCGCCGCGGAGCGACTTGACCTCGCTGCCGGTGAGCGCGATCCCCGCCTCGCAGGTGTCCTCGATCTCGTAGTCGAAGCGCGCCCGTCGGTTGGTGGCCACCACCTTCGTACCGGGCTCCGCCGCGCCGGCCTTCGTCCTCTTCGCCGTCACGGGAGCGCCGCGTTGTCGATGAGGCGCGTCCTCCCCAGGAACGCGGCGACCAGCAGGCGGCTGCCCGGGACGGCACGGTCGACGCGCTGGAGCGTCGTCGGGTGCACGATCTCGACGTAATCGACCCGCGCCCCCGCCGCCTGCACCGCGCCGACGACCCCGTCCGCCAGACGCGCCGCGTCGCGCTCGCCGGCGCGGGCGCGCGCTCCCGCGTCGCGGAGGGCGCGCGAGAGGGCCGCCGCCCGGCGGCGCTCGTCCGACGAGAGGTAGGCGTTGCGCGACGAGAGGGCGAGGCCGTCGGGCTCGCGCACGGTGGGGACTCCGACCACCTCGACGCCGAAGTCGAGGTCGCGGACCATGGCGCGGATGACCTGGAGCTGCTGCCAGTCCTTCTCTCCGAAGACGGCGGCG
>JAJYHA010000011.1 GCA_021784995.1 Myxococcales bacterium | reverse complement strand
ACGTCGTGAACCGCATCGCGCTCAAGCAGCCGTCCGACGCGCGCGGCGGCGAGGCCGTCCGCGCGCTCGGGACGGTCTGACGGCGCCGGACGCACCACCCCCGCCGCCCGGCGGGGCCCGGCCGCGACGGCCGGCTCCCGCGGGCGGCGCCACCAGCGAGGACGAAGGACGCATGAACGAGCACAGCCCCGCGGCCGCCCCCCGGCCCGGACCCTCCGCGCGAGAGGCGCGGGGGCCCCGCACCCTCTTCGACAAGGTCTGGGAAGCGCACCTGGTGACGGAGGAGAGCGCCGACACGCCGGCCGTCCTCTACGTCGACCTGCACCTCGTGCACGAGGTCACGAGCCCCCAGGCCTTCTCGCTCCTGCGCGAGCGCGGGCTGCGGGTGCGGCGACCGGACCGCACCGTCGCCACCATGGACCACTCCACGCCGACCCGGCGTGACCCCGGCGGCGCCTGGCTGTACGGGGACGCGCAGAACGAGGCGCAGGTGCGCCAACTCGAGGCCAACTGCGCCGCGTTCGGGGTGGAGCTGCACGCGCTGGGCGGACCCACCCAGGGCATCGTCCACGTGGTCGGCCCCGAGTTGGGCGCCACGCAGCCGGGCATGACCGTGGTGTGCGGCGACAGCCACACCGCCACGCACGGCGCGTTCGGCGCCCTCGCCTTCGGCGTCGGGACCTCCGAGGTGGGGCACGTCCTCGCCACGCAGTGCCTGCTGCAGCGCCGGCCCCGGACGCTCGCCATCCGGGTCGGCGGCCGGCTCGGGCCGGGCGTGGGCGCCAAGGACCTCATCCTCGCGGTCATCGCCCGCATCGGCGTCGGCGGCGGCACCGGGCACGTCGTCGAGTACAGCGGGGCGGCCGTCCGGGCGCTCTCGATGGACCAGCGCATGACGGTCTGCAACATGTCGATCGAGGCGGGTGCGCGCGCCGGGATGATCGCCCCCGACGACGTGACCTTCTCCTACCTGGCCGGTCGCCCGAAGGCGCCGCGAGGGGCGGCGTGGGAGCGCGCCCTGGCGTCGTGGCGGGCGCTGCCCACGGACGAGGGGGCGCGCTTCGACCGGGAGGTGTCCCTCGACGCGAGCGCGCTCGAGCCCATGATCACCTTCGGGACCAACCCGGCCCAGGCCATCCCCGTGACCGGCGTGGTGCCCGATCCGGAGCGGGCCCCCGACGCCGCCGCGCGTGGCTCGCTCGAGGCGGCGCTCCGCTACATGGGCCTCGCGCCGGGGAGGCCCATCCTGGGCCAGCCGGTGGACGTGGTCTTCATCGGGAGCTGCACCAACGCGCGCCTGGGCGATCTGCGGGAGGCGGCCAGCGTGATGCGGGGGCGCAAGGTGCGGCTGCGGACGCTGGTGGTGCCCGGGTCGGCCGCCGTGAAGCGGGAGGCCGAGGCGGAGGGGCTCGACCGCGTCTTCCGCGACGCCGGAGCCGAGTGGCGGGAGCCCGGCTGCTCGATGTGCATCGCCATGAACGGCGACCAGATCGGCCGCGGCCAGTACTGCGTGTCCACGTCGAACCGGAACTTCGAGGGGCGGCAGGGCGCCGGCGGGCGCACGCTGCTCGCCAGCCCGCTCACGGCCGCCGCGGCGGCGGTCGCGGGGCAGGTCGCCGATCCGCGCCGCCTGGGAGGAGCGTGATGGAGCCCATCCGGATCATCCGCAGCCGCACCGTGGTGCTGCCGCGGGCCAACGTCGACACGGACCAGATCATCCCCGCCCGCTTCCTGAAGGTGACCGACCGGCGCGGGCTGGGGCGGGCGCTCTTCAGCGATTGGCGGTACGGGGACGGCGGCGCGCCGCGGCCGGACTTCGTGCTCAACCGCCCGGAGGCGGCCGGCTGCCAGGTGCTGGTGGCGGGCGACAACTTCGGCTGCGGCTCCTCGCGCGAGCACGCGCCCTGGGCGCTCGTCGACGCCGGCTTCCGGGCGGTGGTCTCCACCTCCATCGCCGACATCTTCCGCAACAACGCGCTCAAGAACGGGCTCGTCCCGGTGGTGGTGGACGCGGCGGCGCACGGCCGCCTCCTGGCGGCGCCGGGCGCCGAGATCGAGATCGACCTGGAGCGGCGCACGATCTCGCTGCCCGGCGGCGGCGCGGCCAGCTTCCCCATCGACGCCTTCTCCCGTTACTGCCTCCTGAACGGCGTGGACGAGCTGGGCTTCCTGCTCGCGAAGGGGGACGTCGTCGCGGCCTACGAGCGGGCCCGGGAGGTGCAAGGGTGAAGGCCTCGATCGCGGTCCTGGGCGGTGACGGCATCGGGCCGGAGGTGACCGCGCAGGCGGTGCGCGTGCTGGACGCGGTGGCGGAGCTGTACGGCCACGGCTTCGAGATGGAGCGGGCCCTGGTCGGCGGCGCCGCCATCGACGCCACCGGCTCGGCGCTCCCGCCGGCGACCCTGGCGGCGTGCCGCCGCGCCGACGCGGTGCTCCTCGGCGCCGTCGGCGGGCCGAGGTGGTCGCCCGCGGCGCCGGTCCGGCCCGAGCAGGGCCTGCTGGCGCTCCGCAAGGAGCTGGGGCTCTACGCCAACCTCCGCCCGGTGGCGGTGAACCCGCGCCTCGTCGCGGCGTCGCCGCTCCGGCCGGAGCTGCTCGAGGGCGTGGACATGATCGTCGTCCGCGAGCTGACGGGCGGCATCTACTTCGGGGAGAAGCGCCGCGACGCGACCTCCGCCTTCGACGGCTGCAGCTACACGGCGGCGGAGATCGAGCGGGTGGTGCGGGTGGCCGCGCGGCTGGCGCTCGGCCGCCGCCGGCGGCTCATGAGCGTGGACAAGGCCAACGTCCTCGAGACCTCGCGCCTGTGGCGCGAGGTGACGGAGCGGGTGGTCCGCGCCGAGTTCCCCGACGTGGCGCTGGAGCACCAGCTGGTCGACTCCTGCGCCATGCTGCTCGTGAAGCGACCGCGCGACTTCGACGTGATCGTCACCGAGAACATGTTCGGCGACATCCTGACCGACGAGGCCTCGGTCGTGGCCGGGTCGATCGGGCTGCTCCCCTCGGCGTCGCTCGGGGAGGGACGGCGGGGCCTCTACGAGCCCATCCACGGCTCGGCGCCCGACATCGCCGGGCAGGGACGGGCCAACCCCTTCGGCACCATCCTGAGCGCGGCGCTCCTGCTGCGCCACTCGCTCGGCCTCGAGCGCGAGGCGCGGGCGGTGGAGGCGGCGGTGGCGAGCGCCGTCGACCGTGGCGTGCTCACGGCCGACCTCGCGCCCGGCGGGGCGGCGAGCACCGAGGGCGCCGGCGCCGCCGTGGTGGAGGCCCTCCGGGCCGGGGCGAGGCGATGAGCTTCGACCCCCGCCACCGGAGCCGGCAGCTCTACGACGGCTACGAGCGCGCCCCGGCGCGCGCGATGATGCACGCCGCCGGCTTCAGCCGGGAGGACCTCGCGCGGCCGGCGGTCCTGGTGGCGAACACCTGGACCGAGACGATGCCCTGCAACCTCCACCTGCGCCGGCTGGCGGGGGTGGTGAAGGAGGGCATCCGGGCCGCGGGCGGCACGCCCATGGAGTGCAACACCGTCGCCATCGGCGACGGGGTGGCCATGGGCACGGAGGGCATGAAGGCCTCGCTGGTGAGCCGGGAGGTGATCGCCGACTCGATCGAGCTGGTGGGCCGCGGCCACGCCTTCGACGCGGTGGTGGCCCTGGTCGGCTGCGACAAGACCATCCCGGGGGCGGCGCTGGCGCTGCTCCGGCTCGACGTCCCCGGGCTGGTTCTCTACGGCGGCTCCATCGCCGCCGGACGGCTGGACGGGAAGGAGATCACCATCCAGCACGTCTTCGAGGCGGTGGGCGCCTTCGCGGCCGGCGCCATCGACCGGGCGCGCCTGGAGCAGGTGGAGGATCACGCCTGCCCGGGCGCCGGCGCCTGCGGCGGGCAGTACACCGCCAACACGATGGCGCTCGCGCTCGAGTTCCTGGGCCTGTCGCCGGTCGGGTACAACACCATCCCGGCCCTGGACGGACGCAAGGAGGAGGCGACGCGGAGCGCCGGCGCCCTGGCGATGGAGCTGCTCCGCCGCGGGCGCCGGCCGCGCGAGGTGCTGACGCGCGCCGCATTCGAGAACGCGATCGCCGGGGTGGCGACCACGGGCGGTTCCACCAACGCGGTGCTCCACCTCACCGCGCTGGCGCGCGAGGCGGGCGTGCCGCTCGACCTGGACGACTTCGACCGCGTGTCGCGCCGCACGCCCATCCTGGCCAGCCTGCTGCCCGGCGGCGAGCACGCCGCGCCCGACCTCGACGCCGCGGGAGGCACGCGCCTGGTGGCCCGGCGGCTCCTCGAGGCGGGGCGGATGGACGGGGAGCAGCGGGCGGCCGACGGCCGCCCCTGGTCCGCGCACGCGGCCGAGGCGCGCGAGACGCCGGGGCAGCGCGTGGTGGCGGAGGCGAGGAGGCCCTTCAAGCCCACCGGCGGCCTGGTCGTCCTGCGGGGGAACCTGGCGCCGGATGGCGCGGTGGTGAAGATGGCGGGCCACGAGCGCGCGGTGCACGCCGGGCCGGCGCGCGTCTTCGAGCGGGAGGAGGAGGCCTTCGACGCGGTGAGGCGGAACGACGTCCGCCCGGGCGACGTGGTGGTGATCCGCTACGAGGGACCCCGGGGCGGGCCGGGCATGCGCGAGATGCTGGGGGTCACGGCCGCGCTGGTGGGGGAGGGGCTCGGGGAGTCGGTGGCGCTGGTGACCGACGGCCGCTTCAGCGGCGCGACGCGGGGGCTCATGGTGGGACACGTGGCGCCGGAGGCGGCGCTCGGCGGCCCGATCGCCCTGCTGCGCGACGGGGACGTGGTGGCCATCGACGCCGAGGCGCGGCGCCTGGAGGTGCGCCTCCCGCCCGCGGAGCTGCGCCGGCGCGCGCGGCCTCGGCGCCCGCCGCCGCCCCGCTATACTGGCGGCGTGTTCGCGAAGTACGCCGCGCTGGTGAGCTCCGCGTCGGAGGG
>JAJYHA010000393.1 GCA_021784995.1 Myxococcales bacterium | reverse complement strand
GGGTGGCCCCCCGCGACGTGACCGTCCTCATCACCGGGGAGAGCGGCACCGGCAAGGAGCGGGTCGCCGAGGCGCTCGTCCGGGCCTCCCCCCGCGCCGAGCGCCCCTTCGTCCGCTTCAACTGCGCCGCCCTCTCCCCGGAGCTCGCCGAGGCCGAGCTCTTCGGCCACGCCCGCGGCGCCTTCACCGGCGCGGTCCGCGCCCGCCCCGGCCTGTTCGGCGAGGCCGACGGCGGCAGCATCCTCCTCGACGAGGTCGGCGAGCTCGCCGCGCCGGCCCAGGCGAAGCTCCTGCGGGTCCTCCAGGACGGGGAGGTCCGGCCGGTCGGCGAGGAGCGGCCGCGGACCGTCGACGTGCGCGTGCTGGCCGCCACCCACCGCAACCTGGAGGAGCTGGTGAAGGGGGGGAGGTTCCGCGAGGATCTCCTCTACCGGCTCGACGTCGTCCGGCTCCACGTCCCGCCCCTCCGCGACCGGCCGGAGGACGTGACGGTCCTCGCCCGCCACTTCCTCGACCGCTTCGCCGAGCGGTTCGGCCTGCCGTCGCTCCGCGTCCCCGACGCGCTCCTCGACGCGCTGCGCGCCCACCGCTGGCCGGGGAACGTCCGCGAGCTCGAGAACGTCCTCGAGAGCCTCGTCGCCCTCTCGCCGCCCGACGGCCTCGACCTCTCGCTCCTGCCGTTCGGCCGGGGCGCGGCGGCCCCCGCGGCCGAGCCGGCCGCCATCGGCCTGCGCGCGCGGGTCGAGGCCTACGAGCGCGGCCTGGTGGTCGAGGCGCTCCGCGGCGCCCGGGGGAACCGGAGCGAGGCGGCCCGGCGCCTCGCGATCTCCCGGGTGACCCTCCACGACAAGCTGCGCAAGTACGGCCTCGGGGGCGAGGACGACGGGGCCGCCGGCTGACCGCGCCCGGGGTGGACTCGCGGTGCGACCGGGGGTAGGGTCCCGCCCCGGCCGGATGGTCCGGCCACCCGCACACCGCACCCACGGGGGTCTCATGCACCGAAGGTACCTCGCCAGCACCCGCCTCCTCGCCCTCACCGCCCTGCTCGCCGCGCCGCTCGCCCGCGCCGACGATCGCGCCGCCCCGGCCCAGCCGGCCCAGCCGGCCTCCCAGTCGCCGCGCATCGGCCTCGGCGTCTCCCTCGGCCCGGCGCAGCCGCAGACCGGGACCCCGGCGACCGATCTCTACCTCCCCATCGACGTCGGGAACCTCCGCATCGAGCCGTCGCTCGGCATCTACTCGCTGGCCGTCGGCGACGGGGGCAGCCACGAGAGCGTCGTCGACGTCGGCTGCGGCGTCTTCTACGTGGTCCGGCCGACGCGCGACTTCGACTTCTACGTCGGGCCCCGGCTCTTCCTCGGCTTCGACGGGGCGAGCGACCCCGCCGGCAACTCGGCGGCCGGCGTGGACGTCCGGCTGGTGGCCGCGGTCGGCGGCGAGTGGTTCGCGACCAGCCACCTCTCCATCGGCGCCGAGGCGCAGCTCGGCTGGGCCATCGGCCCGGCGCTCGGCGCCGGCGGCTTCCTCCGGCCGAGCTACACCAGCATCGCCACCAACGGGCTGCTCTTCGTCCGGCTGTACATGTAGTCCCCGGGCGCGCCGGGCGGCGGATCAGGCGGCGGGGAAGGTCACCCGCAGCGTGGTCCCCGCCCCGGGCGCGCTCTCGGCGGCGACGCGGCCGCCGTGCGCCTCGGCGATCCGCCGGGCCAGCGCCAGCCCGAGCCCCACCCCGCCCGTCCCCCGGTCCCGGCTCCGGTCGGTCCGGAAGAACGGGGTGAAGAGGCGGGGCAGATCCTCGGGGGCGATCCCGATGCCGCGGTCGCGGACCTCGAGCGCCAGCTGGCCCTCGCTCGCCCGGGCGGCGAGCGTCACCGGATCGCCTCCCTCCGAGTACTTCCGGGCGTTGTCGAGGAGGATGCCGAGCAGCCGCCGCAGGAGGGCCGGGTCGGCGTCCACCTCCGGCAGCGGGGGCGCGAGCTCGATCTCCAGCCGCCGCTCCGGCCACTGCGCCCGGAACCGGGTGGCGACCTCGCCGAGGAGCGCCGCCGGGTCGATCCGCTCCAGGTGGAGCGGGAGCTCCCCGGCGCTCGCCAGGTCGACCCGGGCCGCGGCGAGCGTCTCGGCGACGAGCCGCTCCAGCTCCGCCAGGTCGTCGCCGATCTCGGCCATCGCCTGCCGGGCCCGGGCCACGTCCCCCTCCTCGGCGAGCGCCAGCGCCATCCGGATCCGGGTGAGCGGGGTCCGCAGCTCGTGCGAGACGTTGGCGAGCAGCTCCTTCTCGGCCCGGACGAGCCGCTCCAGCCGCGCCGCCATGTCGTCGAAGGCCGCCGAGAGCTCGCCGACCTCGCCGCGGGTCCGGAGGTTGGTCCGGACCGACAGGTCCCCGGCGCCGAGCGCCCGCGCCGCCTCGGTGAGCCGCTCGAGCGGCGCGGCGATCGAGCGGGCGAGCGGGATCGATCCCAGCGCGAGGGCGACCAGGACCACCAGGATGAAGACCGCCCCCCGAGCCCAGAGCCCCTGGCGCGGCGGGATGTCGAGGAGCACCTCGCCGCCGCCCGGCAGGCGGGCGGCCGAGCTGAACCCGCTGCCCACCAGGTGGAGCGAGCCGACCTTCGGGCCGAGGAGCTCGCTCCTCGACACCGGCGGCAGCGGGGGCTGGACGTTCGAGGCGAGCAGCCGCCCGTCCGGGCCGTAGACGGTCAGGTTGGCCCCGATCGCCTCCCGCAGCCGGAGCAGCTCCGCCTCCAGCCGCGGCGGGTCGGCGGCGAAGTCGGCGAGCCGCTCGGCGAGGTAGGCGCTCAGCCGCGCCGGCTCCCGCACCGGCGCCGCCTGGCGGAGGACCCAGCCGGCGGCGCCGACCGCGAGCAGGACGACGAGGAGGAGCACCAGCCCGTGCCGGTAGACGCGCCAGAAGATCCCCGCCCGCTTCGCCCGGCGCCCCGTCACCCGCCCTCCCCGGCGAGGAGGTAGCCGGCGCCCCGGACCGTCTTGATCATCCGGGGGCGCTTCGGATCGTCGCCGAGCTTCTGGCGCAGGCGCGAGACGTGGACGTCGATCGACCGGTCGAAGGCCTCCTCGGCGCTCCCCCGGGCGAGCTCCATCAGCTGCTCCCGGGAGAGGATCCGCCCGGCCCGCTCGGCGAGCGCCCGGAGGAGGTCGAACTCGTAGCCGGTGAGCGCCAGCTCCCGCCCGTCGAGCTCGGCCCGGCGCGAGCCCGGATCGATGGAGAGCGCCCCGACCCGGATGGCGGCGGTCGGCGGTCCGGCCCGACCCCGGGAGCGGCGCACCACCGCCCGGAGCCGCGCCACCAGCTCCCGCGGCGAGAAGGGCTTGGCCAGGTAGTCGTCGGCGCCGAGCTCGAGCCCCATCACCCGGTCGACCTCCTCGCCCCGAGCGGTGATGACCAGGATCGGCACGTCGGAGCGGGCCCGCAGCTCGCGGCAGATCGAGAGGCCGTCGAGCCCGGGGAGCATGAGGTCGAGCAGCACCGCGTCGTACCGGCCGCGCGTCGCCTCCTCCAACCCGAGCCGCCCGTCGGCCACGTGGGTGACGCTCACCCCGTGGCCCGCGAGGTACTCCCGGGTCAGCTCGGCCAGCTTCCGATCGTCCTCGACCAGGAGGACGAGGAGCGGGGACTCGGTCGTCGCCACGTCGGTCATCCTAGTGCCCCTGCCCGGGCCTGTCGCCCCCGGGGAGCGCCCCGGTCCCGCGACGGCCGCGCCCGCAGCGGGATCGATGGCCGGCGCGCGTTGCCCGGGCTTGTTCCCGGGATGAAGAAGGGTTAACCAGGGCCCCCCATGAGCCTGCTCGTCGCCAGCGGCCTCTCCCTGGCCCACGGCCGGAAGGTCCTGCTCGCCGGCGCCGGCTTCTCGATCGGGCCGACCGACCGGATCGGCCTCCTCGGCGCCAACGGGACCGGGAAGTCGACGCTCCTGCGGATCCTCTCCGGGGAGCTCGCGCCCGACGCCGGGGGGCTCACCCTCCGGCGCGGCACCCGGGTCGGCCACCTCCCCCAGGACGTGGCGGCGCTCCCGGGCGGCTCGGTCCTCGAGTCGGTCCTGGCCGCGGTCCCGGGCCGCGCCTCCCTGGAGGATCGGCTCCGCGCCGCGGAGGCGGGGCTGGCCGCCGCCGCCGCGCCGGACGCCCAGCTCGAGCTCTCGGCGGCGCTCGCCGATCTCCACGAGCAGCTCGACCACTTCGAGGAGCGCTTCGGCCGCCACCGGGCGGAGCGGCTCCTCGCCGGCCTGGGGTTCGCCGACGACGATCTGGCCCGCCCCGCCTCGGCCCTCTCCGGCGGCTGGAAGATGCGGGCCGCGCTCGCCGGGCTCCTCCTCCAGGACCCGGACCTGCTCCTGCTCGACGAGCCGACGAACCACCTCGACGTCCCGACCCTCACCTGGTTCGACGCGTTCCTGCGGTCGAGCCGCCGCGCCCTGGTCCTCGTCTCGCACGACCGCGAGTTCCTCGACCGGCAGGTCTCGCGGGTGCTGTCCCTCGAGCCGGAGGGGCTGCGCGCCTACTCGGGCGGGGTCACCGCCTACCGGCGGTGGCGGGTCGAGGAGCGGGAGCGGCTGGAGGCGGAGGCGGCGCGCCAGCGGGCGAAGCGCGATCAGCTCGAGGGCTTCATCGACCGGTTCGGCGCCAAGGCGACCAAGGCCGCCCAGGCCCGCTCCAAGCAGCGCCTGCTCGACAAGATGGAGGAGGTCCAGACCCTCGAGGCCCGCGCCACCGCGCGGTTCCGCTTCGCCGACCCGCCGCGCTCCGGGGTCGACGTCCTCCGGCTGGAGGGGGTGTCGAAGGCCTTCGGCCCCCGCGTCGTCTACCGGGATCTCTCGGCGACCCTCCGCCGGGGCGAGCGGGTGGGGGTGATCGGCCCGAACGGCGCCGGCAAGTCGACGCTGCTCAAGCTCGCGGCCGGCGTGCTCGCCCCCGACGCCGGGCGGGTCCTCCC
>JAJYHA010000261.1 GCA_021784995.1 Myxococcales bacterium | reverse complement strand
GGCCGGTTCGACGTCCTCCTGGCCACCTACCAGTTCGAGCGCGGGCGCGCGCTCGAGGAGGCGGGGCGCGCCGAGGAGGCGCGGGCCTCGTGGCTCGACGCGCGCCGCCTCGCCGCGCTGGTCTCCCCGCCCGCGGGGGAGACGCCCCGGCCCGGCGTCCAGGGGAGGGCCGCGCCGGAGGCCGACGCGGTCCCGCGGGCGCTCTTCATCGACGGGCTCGCGCTTTACGCGCTCCGGGACGAGGCCGGCGCGGACGAGCGCTTCAAGGAGGTGGTCCGCCTCACCGCGCCGGGCCGCGGCGGGGTGGCCGACCCGGTCCTCCGCGAGCAGGCCTTCCTCCAGCTCGCGCGCATCCACTACGAGAACCGGCAGAACCGGTTCGCCATCTTCTACTACTCGAAGATGCCCTGGGGAGGGCGCAGCTGGCTCGAGGGGCTCTGGGAGTCCTCCTGGGCGCACTACCGGCTCGGCGAGCACGAGAAGGCGCTCGGCAACCTCCTCACCATCCAGTCGGCCTACTTCCGGGACGAGTACTTCCCCGAGTCCTGGGTCCTCAAGGCGATCATCTACTACGAGAACTGCCGCTACCCGGAGGCGCGGCTGGTCCTCCAGGACTTCGACGCCGCGTACGAGCCGCTCTACCAGCAGCTCGTCGCGATCTCCGCGCGGCCCCCGGGGCCGGTGGACGTCCTCGCCCTCGGCGCCACGCCGCGGCTCCAGCGGCTCGCCGCGACCGACCCGAGCGTCCGCCGGCTCCTGGAGAGCGCCGCCCAGGTGGAGGCCGAGGCGACCGCCGGCCTGGGCCGGCGCGGCCGCGCCTTCCGGGCGTCGGCCCTCGCCGCCAGCCTGCGCGCCAGCCTGGCCAGGCTGCGCGCCCAGGCGCTCGCCGAGGCCGGGCTGCGCGCCCGGGGGAAGCTCGAGAACGAGCGCGACCAGCTCCGCGCCATCCTCGCCCAGGCGCTCCGGATCCGGATCGAGGTGTCGCGCCAGGAGCGCGAGGCGCTCGAGGGCTCGCTCGCCGCCGGGATGCAGGTCGAGGTGGTGCGGAACCTCCACTGGACCCACGCGGTGTCCGACGAGCAGCTCTACTGGCCGTACGAGGGCGAGTTCTGGCGCGACGAGCTCGGGACCTACTCCTACACCCTCACCCGGGGCTGCAAGGGTCGCCCGCCGCGGTCGAGCGGCCGGTAGACCGGGGGACACGCGTGATCCGCCCCGCCGCCGTCCTCGCGCTGGCCCTGGCGTCGCCCGGGATCGTCCGCGCCGCGCCGCCCCCGGCGCCGGCGGCGGGCGACCTCGGCTCGAAGCGGGCGATCCGCATCGACCCCTCCCTGGAGGGGAGCCTCGAGGCGCCCAAGCCGGCGGCCGGGCCGGCCGCGCCGGGGCTCGCCTTCGAGCAGTTCCGCGCCGGCATCGAGGTGAGCCTGTCGGCGAAGCGGCGCGAGGAGATCGCCAGCCTGCAGCGGCTGGTGAAGCTCGCGCCGCCGGCCGATCCGGAGATGCCGAGCTACCTCTTCCGGCTCGCCGAGCTCCTCTGGGAGGAGTCGCGGTACTTCTTCTTCGAGGCCAACCGGAAGGACGGGCAGATCATCGCCCTGCCGCGGGGCGATCCCGGCCTGGCGCGCCTCCAGGCGGAGCGGGCCGACCTCGACGGGCAGCGGCGGGCGCTGCAGCGCCAGTCGGTCGCGCTCTACAAGGACATCGTCCGCCGCTACCCGGGCTACCCGCGCCTCGACGAGGTGCTCTTCTTCCTCGCCCGCAACCTGATCCAGCGCGACCGGAACGATCCCGAGGCGATGAAGGCCTACCGCGCGCTCATCCAGCGCTTCCCGGCCTCGCCCTACCTGCCCGACGCCTGGATGGCCTTCGGCGAGTTCTACTTCGACCGGGCCGAGCACGGCGATCGCGACGGGAACCTGCGGCGCGCCCTCGAGGCCTACCAGAAGGCCGCCACCTTCCAGGAGAGCTCGGTCTACGGGTACGCCCTCTACAAGCAGGGCTGGGTCCGCTTCAACCTCGGCGACTTCGCCGGGGCGCTCGACCTCTTCCGGAGCGTCGTCTTCTTCGGGGAGCTCCCCACCTCGACCATCCCCGCCGACCGGAAGCTGGCGCTGGTGCGGGAGGCGCGCAAGGACTACGTGCGGACCTGGACCCACGTGGGCGAGGCCGAGGCGGCCTTCGACGACTTCGCCCGGGTCGGCGGCAAGGCGCACGCCCGCGAGATGCTGCGGAGCCTCGCCGACCTGTACTTCGACGAGGGGAAGGACCGCCAGGCGATCCTGGTCTACCACCGGCTCATCGAGCGGGACCCGCTCGCGCCCGACGCGCCCTTCGACCAGTCGCGCATCGTCACCATGGCGGGGCGGATGGGGCGCAAGGAGATCGCCGTCGCCCAGGCCCACGTCTTCGTGAAGATCCTCCGCGACTTCGAGGCCTCGCCGGCGGGGCGCGACCCGGCGAACGCCCGGCTCACCGCCGAGGCGCGCTCCACCGCCGAGAACACCCTCCGCACCCTGGCGCTCCGCTACCACAACGAGTGGAAGAAGACCGACGACGCGGCGGTGGCGGCCTACGCCACCGGCGTCTACACCGACTACCTCGCGGTCTTCGGGGCCAGCCCGGTCGCCTACGAGATGCGCTTCTTCCACGCCGAGCTCCTCTACGCCCTCGGGCGCTTCGCCGAGGCGGGCGCGGAGTACGACCGGGTGGTGGCGCAGGACCTCGCGGGCGCGTCGGGGCGGGGAGCGCCCCCGGCCGCCGCGCGCGCGGGGAAGTGGTTCCAGGCGGCCCTCGAGGGGGCGCTGTACGCCCACCAGGAGGCCGCGCGCGGCCTCCCGCCGCCGCCGGTCGAGCCGCCGGGCGCCCGCCGGCCCCTCCCGCTCCTCCCCGAGCGGCAGGCGCTCGTCGACGCCTGCGAGCGCTACGTGAAGTGGTGGCCCGACGGCCCCCTCGCCGCCAAGGCGGCCTACGACGCCGGGCGGATCGAGTACGAGCACTACCGCTACGCGGAGGCGACCGAGCTCTTCACCCGGGTGGCGCTCGATCACCCGGCGGCGCCGGAGGCGGAGTACGCCACCAACCTGGTCCTCGACGCCTACAACGAGCTGGGGGACTGGCGGAACGTGAACGGCTGGGCCCGGCGCTTCCACGCCGACGCCGCGCTCGTCGGGGCCCACCCCAGGCTGGAGGCCGACCTCGCCCGGGTGATCGAGGAGAGCGCCTTCAAGATCGTCTCGGAGCAGGAGAAGGCCCGCGACTTCGAGGGGGCCGCGGCGAGCTACCTCGCCTTCGTCCGCGACTGGCCCCGGACCCGGCTCGCCGGGCAGGCGCTCTACGACGCCTCGATCGACCTCGCCAAGGCCGGGCGGGTCGACCGGGCGATGGAGGTCCGCGAGGAGCTGCTCGCGCGGTACCCCGGCGATCGGCTCGCGCCGCGCTGCCTCCTCGAGAACGCCGACGGGCACGCGGCGATCGGCGACTTCGCGCTCGCCGCCGACGACCTCGAGCGGTACCAGGCCGGCTGGCGCGGCGCCGGCGAGGCCGCGGGGTACGAGCCGACGCGGGCGCGGGACGCGATCGTCGACGCCGCCGTCTTCCGCGCCGGGCTCCGCGACTGGCCCCGCGCCGAGGCGGACGGGGAGGCCTACCTGGCCTCCTGGCCGGAGGGGCCCGACGCGCCCCGGCTCGCCCTCTCCCTCGCCGACCTGGCCGACCGCCGCGGCGACCCGCGGCGGGAGATCGAGCGGCTCGAGGCCTACCAGCGCCGCGCGGCGGTCGCGCCGGACGACTGGCTCGCCGCCCAGCTGCGGATCGCCCGCGCCCGCGAGAAGCTCGGCGACGAGGCGGGGGTGCGGCAAGCCTTCGACCAGGGGATGGCCTTCTGGCGGCGCCACCGGGAGGCGGTCGCCGGCGCGGGGCTCCCGTTCGTCGGCGAGGGGCTGCTGCGGGAGGGGGAGCCCGCGTGGCTCGAGTACCGCCGGATGACCCTCGACGTCCCGCCCCGGGAGCAGGCGGCCCAGCTGAAGCGGATGGCGTCCCGGATCGAGCAGATCCGGCAGGCCTGCACCGAGGTGGTGAGGCTCGGCGCCGCCGGCCCCGCCGTCTGCGCCCTGGAGCGGATCGGGCTCCTCTACCGCCACCTGGCGGAGGCGCTCACCGGCGCCCCGGTGCCTCGCGAGATCCGCGGGCGCCCCGAGCTCGTCGAGGCCTACCGGGCGCAGCTCGCCGAGCAGGCCGAGCCGGTCGCGCAGAAGGCCGAGGAGGGGATGCTCCTCGCGGCCACCAAGGCGAGGGAGCTCGGGGCCGAGAACGCCTGCGCCGAGCGCGCGGCGCAGGCGGTGGGGGCCCGCCACCCGGAGCTCGGGCCGACGCCGGAGGCGCTGCCGCGCCTCGTCCGGCCCGACGCCTTCCCTCTCGGAGTGCGGATGCTGGCGCCGGGCGAACCGCTGCCCGAGGGCGTCCGGGTCCCGAGCAGGGACCTCGGCGAGAAGTGGATCGTCTGCCAGTCGATCGGCATCGCCCGCCGTTATGGATGGTCGATCGCCGTCGGCAAGGAGGACGTCATCTGCCCTCTCGCCGCGGCCGCGTTCGGCTTCCGGCGCCCGAGCGCCCGCCTCGGCGCCGGCGAGGCGGCCCTCGGCATGTACTGCAGCGAGCCGGCGGCCGCCGCGGCGCTCGAAGCCTCGACGTGGAGGTTCGAGCCTTTGCGTTACGAGCGCCTCTGCGTGGCACCGCTCGCCCGGCTCAGCTTCGAGCCGCACGTCGTCGTCGTCTACGGCAACAGCGCCCAGGTCATGCGGCTCGTCAACGCCGCCCTGCAGGCAGGCGGCGGCAGGATCGAGAGCTCGTTCGGGGGGCGTCTCGACTGCGCCGAGCTCGTCATCCAGACGATGGAGACCGGCCGGCCGAACGTCGTGTTGCCCTGCAACGGCGACCGTGTCTTCGGGATGGCCCAGGACACC
>JAJYHA010000482.1 GCA_021784995.1 Myxococcales bacterium | reverse complement strand
CGGGGCCGCGCCCGCCACCCCGGCCGCTCCCACGCCGCCCGCTCCCGCGCAGCCGGGCGCGGCGCCGTCCGCGGAGGCGCCGCCGGGAGGCAGGTGAATGTCCGGGCGCCGCCCGCTGTTCCACTAGGCTCGACATGGCAGACCTCCCCGACCCAGTCACCCTCCCGCTGGCCGCGGCCCCGCGTCCGCCTCCGGCGCGCGGCGTGGCGTCCCTGTGCGGCCTGCCGCTGGGCGAGATCCTCGTGCGCACCGAGGGGCTCGCCCCGGAGAAGCTGGAGGAGGCGCTCGCCGCGCAGCGCGCCCAGCCAGGGTCCCGGCTGGGGGAGCTGCTGGTGGCCATGAAGGCGGCCAGTGAGGAGTCGGTCCTGCGGGCGCTCGCGGCGCAGCTCGAGCTGCCGTTCCTTGCGCTCGTGGACCCTGAGGACGCCTCGGCGGACCTGGCGAAGCGGATCCCGATCAACTTCGCCAAGAGCGCGCGGGCGCTGCCGCTCGGCCCGGGCGAGGCCGGCGCCACCCGCGTGGCCGTCGCCGACCCGCTCGACACGGCGACCCTGGACAACCTCGCCATGCTGCTCGGGACGAGCGTGGAGGCGGTGGTGGCGCCGCCGCAGGCGATCGTGGACGCCATCAACGGCGTGTACGACCGCGCCGCCGACGAGCACGACCGGATCATGGAGGGGCTCGAGAGCGAGGACCTGGAGTCGGTCGCGCACGAGCTGGAGGAGCCGACCGACCTGCTGGAGGCGGACGACGAGGCGCCCATCATCCGGCTGGTCAACTCGCTCCTCTTCCGCGCCGTGAAGGAGCGCGCGAGCGACATCCACATCAACCCCGAGGAGCGCGACCTCTCGGTGCGCTACCGCATCGACGGCGAGCTCCGCGAGGTGATCCGCCCGCCCAAGCGCATCCAGCCGGCGCTGGCCAGCCGCATCAAGATCATGGGCGGCCTGAACATCGCCGAGAAGCGCCTCCCGCAGGACGGCCGCATCCGCATCAAGATCGCGGGCAAGGACGTCGACATCCGGCTCTCGACGGTCCCGACGGCCCACGGGGAGCGCATCGTGATGCGCCTCCTCGACAAGTCGAACGTCCTGCTCGACCTGGGCTCGATCGGCTTCGAGGCGTGGCAGCTCAAGATCATGGACGCGCTCATCACCCGGTCGCACGGGATCGTGCTCGTCACCGGGCCGACCGGCTCCGGGAAGACCACCACGCTCTACGCGGCGCTCGCCAAGATCAACTCGCCCAACCTGAACATCCTCACCATCGAGGATCCGGTCGAGATCCAGCTGAAGGGCGTGGGCCAGGTCCAGGTGAACCCCCGGATCGAGCTCACCTTCGCCTCGGGCCTGCGCTCGTTCCTGCGCCAGGATCCCGACGTCATCCTGGTGGGAGAGATCCGCGACCTGGAGACGGCCGAGATCGCGATCCAGGCCTCGCTCACCGGCCACCTGGTCTTCTCGACCCTCCACACGAACGACGCGGCGGGCGCCATGACGCGCCTGGCGGACATGGGCGTGCAGCCCTTCCTCGTCGCCTCGTCGCTGGTGGGCGTCCTGGCGCAGCGCCTGGTCCGCGTCCTCTGCCCCGCGTGCAAGAAGGGGTACGAGCCCACCCCCGAGGAGCTGGCGCTGGCGGGCGTCACGCCGCGGGTGCTGAAGGAGGCCGGGGACCCCCGGCTGCTGTACAAGGCCCAGGGCTGCCCGGCCTGCCAGAACACGGGCTACCAGGGCCGGACCGGCATCTACGAGCTCCTGCTGGTCGACGACGACATCCGGCAGCTCATCCTGAAGAACGTCGACTCCGGCACCATCAAGAAGGCGGCCGTGGAGCGGGGGATGGTGACGCTGCTCGAGCACGGCGCGTCGAAGGTGGCGCACGGCATCACGACCGCGGCCGAGGTCCTCAGCGTCACGGCGGAGGACCTGCACTGACCGATGCCCGTCTTCGAGTTCAAGGCGCTCGATCCACACGGCCGGACCGTCGAGGGGCTGAAGGAGGCGGACTCCCCCAAGACCCTCCGGGCCGCGCTGCGGCGCGACGGCCTGTTCCTGACCGAGGTGCTCGGCCAGAAGGAGGCGGCGGCCGCCGCCCGGCGCGACGTCTCGGTCCGGCGCTGGATCGGGCGCCGCGTCACCGCCGAGGACGTGGCCATCACCACGCGGCAGCTGGCGGTGCTGGTCGGCGCCGGCATCCCGCTCGTGGAGGCCCTCGGCGCCCTGGTGGACCAGGTCGACCACGAGCGGATGAAGCGCGTGGTCTCCGACGTGCGGCAGCGCGTGAACGAGGGCAGCTCCCTGGCCGACGCGCTGGCGGCCCACGGCAAGATCTTCTCCACGCTCTACGTGAACATGATCCGCGCCGGGGAGTCGTCGGGCGCGCTCGAGGTCGTGCTGGTGCGCCTGGCCGACTTCACCGAGTCGCAGGCGCGGCTCCGCTCGCGGGTCATCGGGACCCTCACCTACCCCGCCGCCATGCTCGGCATCGGCACCGTGATCATGGCCATCCTGTTCTCGGTGGTCATCCCGAAGATCACCAAGATCTTCGACGAGACCCGCGTCACGCTGCCGTGGACCACGCGCGCGCTCATCGCGTTCTCCACCACCGTGCACGACTGGTGGTGGGCCTTCCTGCTCGCGATCGGCGGCGCGGTCGCGCTCCTGCTCCGGTGGCGCGAGACGCCCGAGGGGCGCGCCGCGTGGGACCGCTGGATCCTGACCGCGCCCGTGTTCGGCAGCCTGATCCGCCAGATCGCCATCGCCCGTTTCAGCCGCACCCTGGCCACCCTGCTCAAGAGCAGCGTACCGCTGCTCACGTCGCTCGAGATCGTCCGCAACATCGTGGGGAACGTGCGGCTGGCGAGCGTCATCGACGCGTCGCGCGAGGCGATCAAGGAGGGCGAGAGCATCGCCGCGCCCCTCAAGCGCTCGGGCGAGTTCCCGCCGCTCGTCTACCACATGGTGGCCATCGGCGAGCGATCGGGCCAGCTCGAGGAGATGCTCACCAACGTGGCGAACGCCTACGACTCCCAGGTCGAGACGAAGATCGGCGCGCTGACGGCCCTGCTCGAGCCCTTCATGATCGTGGCCATGGGCGTGGTGGTGGCCTTCATCGTCTTCTCGATCCTGATGCCGATCCTGCAGATCAACACCCTCGCCGGAGGAACCTAGATGAAATCCCTGCGCGCCGCAGCCGCGGCCGATCGCGGCATGACGCTCATCGAGATCATGGTCGTCATCACCATCCTCG
This sequence comes from Myxococcales bacterium, assembly GCA_021784995.1. The sequence continues at coordinate 1,717 of JAJYHA010000482.1, read as the reverse complement.
GCCTCATCGCCGCGGCCGTGGCGGTCAACGTGGTCGGGCAGCTCTCGGACGCCAAGATCAAGCAGGCCCGCACCGACCTGCACACCATCGAGAACTGCCTCGACCTCTACAAGGTGGACAAGGGGCGCTACCCGTCGACCGAGGAGGGGCTCCAGGCCGTGGTCACGGCGGGCAAGTGCAAGGCCGGCCTGCGCGACCCGTGGGGGCACGACTACGTCTACCTCTACCCGGGCCAGGTGCACCCCGACTCCTTCGACATCAAGAGCTACGGCGCGGACGGCGCGCCGGGCGGCGACGGCGAGAACGCCGACATCGTCAACCAGTGAGGTCCCTTGGCGACGCTGCAGCGAGACGCACGGGCCAGGGCGGGCGCGCCGCGCGGGTTCACGATCATCGAGCTGATGATCGTGATCGGCCTCGTGGCCGTGCTCTCGGCGGCGGCGGTGCCGGCGCTGAACGCCGTGACCGGCGCCAACGCCCGCGCGGCGGCGGGCCGGCTCGCGGGCGCGGCCCGCTACCTCTTCGACACGGCGGCGCTCCGGCACGAGACCTGCCGGCTGGCGCTCGACCTCGACCGCGCGACCTGGTGGGCGGAGTGCACCCGGGAGCGCGCCTACGCGTCGGACGCCGCGGGGACGGGCGCCCGTCGCGACGAGGAGGAGAGCCTCGCCGACCGGTTCCCCGACGAGCGCGACGCCGAGAAGCGCAAGCTGCTCGCGCGCGCCCGCTTCGGCCAGTTCACGGATCGCCTCGCCGGCAAGCACCGGCTGCCGGGGGGGGCGTCGTTCCAGGACGTCTGGAGCGAGCACCAGCGCGCGGCCGCCTCCAAGGGGATGGCGTACGTGTACTTCTACCCGAACGGCCAGGCCGAGGCCGCGCGCGTGCCCATCGTGGACGGCTCGAACGTCTACTCGGTGGTGACCCAGGCCTTCACGGGGCGCGCGCGCGTGGTGACGGGGAAGCCAGGGGTCCCGCGGCCGTGATCCGCGGCCTCGCTCCCGGCGCTCACGCCGCCACGCGCGCCCGCGGGGACGGGCCGCGCCGCCCCGGGCGTGGCTTCACGCTGCTCGAGGTCATGGTCGCGCTGGCGCTCCTGGCGGCGGCGCTCATGGCGGTCTCGGACCTGACCGGCAACGCCCTGCGCAACCACGTCTACGCGCGCGACCTCTCCGCGGCGACGCTCCTCGCCCGCGGGAAGATGGCCGAGCTGGAGCAGCGGTACGAGGACGAGGGCTTCCAGGACTTCGACCAGTTCGACGACGGCGACTTCGCCGACGCGGCGCGGCCGGACGTCCGGTGGCACCTGGAGCTGCTGCGGCCGAACGCCGATCTGTCGGCGGACCAGCTGGTCTCCATGATCGCCGGCGCGGGGGTGGACCCCAAGGACCTGATCACGCAGCTCATGGGCGGCGCGGCGGGGGCCGCCGGCTCGTCGCCGGGCGGCTCCTCCCAGCCCACGGCGACCGCCAGCGGCGCCGCCGTGGGCGCCCTGACCGGCCTCCTCCAGACGCAGCTCACCGCGTTCGGCGAGACGTTGAAGAAGTCGTTCCGCGAGATGCGGCTGACGGTCTCCTGGAAGGACGGGAAGACGCCGCACGCCTTCACGGTGACGACGCACCTCGTCGTGCTGAACCCGCGCGCCCCGGGCGGCGCCCGGGGCGACAACCCCGAGGTGCCTCCGAACCTGGTCGGCGCGGCCGTCAACCCGGCCGCGGGG
>JAJYHA010000057.1 GCA_021784995.1 Myxococcales bacterium | reverse complement strand
CCGCGCCAGCGCCTCGGCGCGATCGGCCGGCATCGACTCCCCCCGGACCACGACCCGCGGGGCGCAGGCGCCGAGGGCGAGCAGCCCGGCGAGGGCGAGGGCCGCGGGGCCGCGGGCGGAGGCGATCATCGTGGTCCCGGTCCCTACCGCTTCTTCTTCGGCTCCCGCCACCGCTCCGCGGCCTTCTCCCAGAAGGACCGCGCGCGGGGGTGGGTCTCCTCGCCGGAGAGCTCGGCGAACCGCTCGAGCAGCTCCCGCTGCTCCCGCGACAGGTGGGCGGGCGTCTCCACCGCGACCTGGACGTGCAGGTCGCCGCGGCCGCCGCCGTTCAGGTTCGGGATCCCCCGCCCCTTGACCCGGAAGACGGCGCCGGTCTGCGTGCCGGCGGGGATCTTGAGCTTCTGGCCGCCGTCGAGGGTCGGCACCTCGACGGTCGCGCCGAGCGCGGCCTGGGCGAAGGAGATCGGGACCTCGCAGACCAGCTCGGTCCCCTCCCGCCGGAAGATGGGGTGCTCGGCGACCTGGATGACGACGTAGAGATCCCCCGGCTGGCCGCCCGGGACCGGGGACGGCTCGCCGTCGCCGACCGACCGCACCCGGGTGCCGGTGTCGACGCCGGCCGGGATCTTCACCTCGACGGTGACCTCCTCGCGCGTCGCCCCGGCGCCGCCGCAGTCCGGGCACTTGTCGACGATGATCCGCCCCGTCCCCTGGCAGTGGTGGCAGGTGCGGGCCATCGAGAAGAAGCCCTGGGAGACGCGGAGCTCCCCCGCGCCGCGGCAGGTCGGGCAGGTCCGCGGGCCGGTGCCGGGGCGGGCGCCGCTCCCCTGGCAGGTGGCGCAGGGCCGGGCGCGCGGGAGGGTGAGCTGGCGGGCGACCCCGAGGGCGGCCTCCTCCAGGGAGAGCTCGAGGTGGTAGCGGTAGTCGTTGCCGCGGCTCCGCTGGCGCGGCCGCCGGCCGGCGCCGAACATCTCCCCGAAGATGTCGCCGAAGATGTCGTTGATGCTCGCCCCGGCGGCCCCGAAGCCGAAGGGGTCGGCGCCGCCGCCGTGGCCGAAGCGATCGTAGCGGGCCCGCTTCTCGGCGTCGGAGAGGACGGCGTAGGCCTCGGAGAGCTCCTTGAACTTCTCCTCCGCGGCCTGGTCCCCCTGGTTCTTGTCGGGGTGGAACTGGTGGGCGAGCCGCCGGTAGGCGGTCTTGAGGGTCGCGTCGTCGGCGTCGCGGGCGACGCCGAGGACCTCGTAGTAGTCGCGCTTGTCCACGGTGGGCCGCTCCGCCTAGGTGGCGCCCCCGGGCTGGGCGTAGATGGCGTCCGCGATCCGGTAGGCGCTCCCCTCCAGCCGGGTGAGCGCCTCCTTGATGACCGCCGGGTCGCCGCCGTCGAGGACCGCCTTGAGCGCCTCGAGGTCGGCCCGGATCTCCTCGGCGTCCTCCGGCTTCAGGGCGCTCGCGTACTCCTCCAGGCTCTTCTCGGTGGTGTAGACGAGCCCCTCGGCGTTGTTCCGGAGGTCGGCCAGGTCCTTCTTCTTCCGGTCGTCGGCCCGGTTGGCGTCGGCGTCCTTGATCATCCGCTGGATCTCCGCCTCGGAGAGGCCGGAGGAGGCGGTGATCCGGATCTGCTGCTGCTTCCCGGTGCCGAGATCGCGCGCCGAGACGTGGACCAGGCCGCTCGCGTCGATGTCGAAGGTGACCTCGATCTGCGGGACGCCGCGGGGGGCGGGCGGGATGCCGACCAGCTCGAAGCGGCCGAGCGTCTTGTCGTCGACCGCCATCTCCCGCTCGCCCTGGAGGACGTGGATGGAGACCAGCGGCTGGTTGTCGACGGCGGTCGAGAAGACCTGCGACTTCTTGCAGGGCACGGTGGTGTTCTTCTCGATGATCTTGGTGAAGACCCCGCCGGCGGTCTCGACGCCGAGCGACAGGGGGGTGACGTCGAGGAGGAGGACGTCCTTCACCTCGCCCCGGAGCACCCCGCCCTGGATCGCGGCGCCGACCGCGACGACCTCGTCGGGGTTCACGCCCTTGTGCGGCTCCCTCCCGAAGAAGCGCCGCACCACCTCCTGGACGCGCGGCATCCGGGTCATGCCGCCGACCAGGATCACGGTGTCGAGCTGCCCGGCGGCGAGGCCGGCGTCGCGGAGGGCGAGCTTGCAGGGCTCGACCGTCCGCTCCACCAGGTCGCCGACCAGCTCCTCCAGCGTGGTCCGATCGAGCGCCTCGGCGAGGTGCTTGGGGCCGGTCGCGTCGGCGGTGATGAAGGGGAGGTTCACCTCGGTCTCGGCGGCGCTGGAGAGCTCGTGCTTGGCCCGCTCGGCGGCCTCCTTGAGCCGCTGGAGCGCCATCCGGTCCCGCTTCAGGTCGACGCCGGTCTGGTCGAGGAAGCGCTTGGCGAGCCAGTCGATGATCCGCTGGTCGAAGTCCTCGCCGCCGAGGAAGGTGTCGCCGTTCGTGGCCTTCACCTCGAAGACGCCCTGGTTCAGCTCGAGGATGGTGATGTCGAAGGTGCCGCCGCCCAGGTCGTAGACCGCGACCCGCTCGCTCTTGCCCGCCTGCCGCTTGTCGACGCCGTAGGCGAGCGCGGCGGCCGTCGGCTCGTTGATGATCCGGAGGACGTCGAGGCCGGCGATCCGGCCGGCGTCCTTGGTCGCCTGGCGCTGGGCGTCGTTGAAGTAGGCCGGGCAGGTGACGATCGCCTCGGTCACCGGCTCGCCGAGGTAGTCCTCCGCGGTCTGCTTCATCCGGGCGAGCACCATCGCCGAGACCTGGGCCGGGCTGTAGGGCCGGGCCGCGACCTCCACCCAGGCGTCGCCGTTCTCCGCGGGGACGATCCGGTAGGCGGCCAGCCCGGCGGTGCGCTTCACCTCGGCGTCGTCCATCTTGCGGCCGATGAGCCGCTTCACCGCGTAGACGGTCGCCTCGGGGTTGGTGATCGACTGGCGCTTGGCGATCTGCCCCACCAGCCGCTCGCCCCCCTCGGCGAAGGCGACCATCGAGGGGGTGGTGCGCGAGCCCTCGCTGTTGGGGATCACCACCGGCTCGCCGCCCTCCATGACGGCGACGCAGCTGTTGGTGGTCCCGAGGTCGATGCCGATCACCTTGCCCATGTGCTCCCCCGCGCGGCGACCGGTCAGGCCGCCTCGCCCCCGCCGGCGCCCGCCGGTGCCGGTGCGACCGCGACCCCGACCATGGCCGGGCGCACCAGCCGGTCGGCGAGCGTGAAGCCCCGCCCGTGCTCGAGGACCACCGTCCCCGGCTCGGCGTCGGTCGTCGGGACCTGGAGGAGCGCCTCGTGGCGCGCCGGGTCGAAGCGCTGCCCCAGGGCGCTGAAGGGCTTCACGCCGTGGCGGCCGAGCACCTGCTCGAGGCTCGCCCGGACGAGCTTCACCCCGTCGACGAGCGGGTCGCCGGCGGGGGCGACGGCGAGCGCCCGGTCGAGGTTGTCGAGGACCGGGAGGAGGTCGAGGAGGAGCCGCTCGATCCCGAACTTCTGGACCTCCTCCTTCTCGCGCTGCGCCCGCTTCCGGTAGTTCTCGAGGTCGGCGACCGCCCGGAGCCACCGGTCGTGGACCTCGTCGAGCTTCTGCTTGGTCTCGCGGGCGAGCGCCTGCGAGAGGTCGAGCTCGGCGGCCAGGCGGGCGGCGCCCCCGGCGTCCGTCCCGGCGTCGCCCCCGGCCTCGCCGGGCGCCGGCGCGTCGACCGCGCGGCGGGCCTCCACCTGCTCGACGGCGCGGAGCGCCTCGTCGACGGCCGAGGCGGGGATCTCGGCCTCGATGTGGCCCTTCTGCTCGCGGTGGTCCATGGCGGCGTGTCCCCGGGGCGCCGGCGCCGGGGGGTCTGTGCCCCCCGCGGCCCCCGCGTGGCTGGACGTTGGACCGGGGAGTCTCGCACAGGGCCGGCGGCCCGGACAAGCGCCGGCCCGGGGAGCGGTCAGCCCTCCCCGGCGGCGTCGAGGGCGCGCGACAGCTCCCGCGCGGTCAGGTCGACGAGGGGGATGACCCGCGCGTAGTTCATCCGGGTCGGGCCGATCACCGCGAGCGCCCCGAGCACCCGGTCGCCGCGCCGGTAGGGCGCCGCCACCACCGACACGTCGGGGACGGCGGCGAACTCGCTCTCGGCGCCGATGAAGATCCGGACCTCCCCGGAGTGGAGGACGCGGTCGAGGACCCGCAGGATCCGGTCCTTCTCGGCGAAGGCCCGCAGCAGGAGCCGCGCCTTCTGGACGTCGGCGAACTCCGGGGCCTCGAGGAAGCTCTCCTCGCCGTCGACCAGGATCCGCTCCCCGGCGGGCGGCGCGGCCAGGGCCCGCTCGGCGAGGGTGAGGGCGTGGCGCATGACGTCCTGGAGCTCGCTCCGGTCGGCGGCCATGTCGGCGAGGATCCGGGCGCGGAGCCCGGGGAGGTTCGCCGCGACGCCCGGCTCGGCGAGCCGCTCGGTGAGGTAGGCGGCGGCCCGCTCGAGCTCGGCGGCCTCGAGGTGCCAGTCGATCTGGACGAGGGTGTTGGTGACGATGCCCGCCTCGGAGACGAAGACCGCCAGCACCCGGTTCTCGCGGAGCCGGACGAAGTCGACGCGGCGGAGCGGATCGGTCCGCGGGCGGGGGGTGCTCACCACGCCGGCGTGGTGCGACAGCGAGTGGAGGAGGTCGGCCGTCTCCCCCAGGAGCCGGCCCAGGTCGGGCGGCTCGTGGGTGAGGGAGGCGATCCGGCCCCGGTCCGCCGGCGACGGCGGCCGGACCTCGAGGAGGGTGTCGACGTAGAGCCGGTACCCGCGCGCGGTCGGGATCCGGCCCGAGGAGGTGTGGGGCTTCTCCAGGAAGCCGAGCGCCTCGAGGTCGGCCATGACCGTCCGCACCGTCGCCGAGGAGCAGTCGAGCTCGTGGCGGGCGAGGAGGGGCTGGCTGGCGACCGGCTCGCCGGTCTGGATGTAGTCCTGGACCAGCGCCCGGAGCACGTCGCGCTCTCGCCGCCCCAGCTCGCCGATCGGGTCCGCCACCGGGCCG
>JAJYHA010000434.1 GCA_021784995.1 Myxococcales bacterium | reverse complement strand
ACGTCGACCACGGGAAGACCTCGCTCCTCGACGCGATCCGGCAGGCGGACGTGGCCGCCGGCGAGGCGGGCGGCATCACGCAGCACATCGGCGCCTACTCGGTGCAGACCGCCCGGGGGCCCATCACCTTCCTCGACACGCCGGGCCACGAGGCCTTCACCGCCATGCGCCAGCGCGGCGCGCGGGTGACCGACCTCGTGGTGCTGGTGGTGGCCGCGGACGACGGTGTGATGCCGCAGACCGTCGAGTCGATCAAGCAGGCGAAGGAGGCGGGGGTCACCATCCTCGTCGCCATCAACAAGGTCGACAAGGCCGGCGCGACGCCCGAGCGCGTGATGCAGCAGCTCACGGAGTACCAGCTCGTCCCCGAGCAGTGGGGCGGCACGACCATCGAGGTCCCGGTGTCGGCCCGCACGCGGCAGGGCGTCCCCGAGCTGCTCGAGTACATCGCCCTGCAGGCCGAGGTGCTGGAGCTCCGGGCCAACCCGGAGAAGCTGGCGGCCGGCGTGGTCATCGAGGCCAAGCTCGAGAAGGGGCGGGGCCCGGTGGCGACGGTGCTGGTGCAGGAGGGCACGCTGCGGGTGGGCGACGCCCTGGTCACGGGCGCCGAGTACGGCCGCGTCCGCGCCATGATGAACGAGCGCGGCGAGCAGCTGAAGGAGGTCCCGCCGGGCTTCCCGGTCGAGGTCCTCGGCCTGTCGGGCGTCCCGACCGCCGGCGACGAGTTCGACGTGGTGGAGGACGAGAAGGCGGCCAAGGAGGTGGCGGAGCACCGCGCCGTCAAGGCCCGCGAGAAGGAGCTCGGGACCGTCAAGAAGGCCACCCTGGAGGACCTCTTCGCCAAGGCGAAGACGGGCGGCCAGAAGGAGCTCAACGTCGTCATCAAGGCGGACGTGCAGGGCTCCGCCGAGGCGGTCTCGCAGGCGCTCCAGAAGCTCGCCACCCGGAAGGTCGGCGTGAAGGTCCTGACCGCGGGCGTGGGGGTCATCACGGAGTCCGACGTGCTCACCGCGGCCGCCGGCAAGGCCGTCATCGTCGGGTTCAACACCAAGCCCGAGACGAAGGTCGAGCAGATCGCCAGCCAGCAGGGCGTCACGATCCGGCTCTTCTCGATCATCTACGAGGCGGTCGACGAGGTCCGGAAGGAGATGGAGAACCTCCTCGAGCCGATCATCAAGGAGAAGCCGCTCGGCAAGGCGGAGGTCCGCCAGATCTTCAACATCCCCAGGGCCGGCGTCATCGCCGGGTCGGCGGTCACCGAGGGCCTGGTGCGGCGCGGCGCGCACGTGCGCGTCCTCCGCGATCGCAAGGTGGTGCACGCCGGGAAGGTGGGCTCGCTCAAGCGCCTGAAGGACGACGTCCGCGAGGTGGCGGCGCCGCTCGAGTGCGGCATCGGGGTCGAGAACTTCGGCGACGTGCGGGCCGGCGACCTCATCGACGTCTACGAGCTGGAGGAGATCCGGCAGTCCCTCGACTGACGCGCCGTCGGCGAGAGGGAGACGATGTTCGTCGGGGTCCTGCGACTCACGCTCCACCTGCCGGAGCCCGGCTCGCTCAAGTCGAAGCGGCACCTGCTGCGTTCGGCCATCGACCGGGTCCAGGCGCGCTTCAACGTCTCCATCGCCGAGGTGGGCGGGAACGACCTCTGGCAGCGCAGCGTGGTGGGGGTGTCCGCGGTCGGGAACGATCACGCCTTCGTGAACGAGACGCTCGACAAGGTGGCCGACTTCGTCGCCTCCATGCACGGCGGCCAGCTCCTGGTGACGGAGCGGCTCATCGCGATCGAGCCCTACGGCGATGGGATGGGTGGCGGCTGGCGGACCCTCGCCGAGGCCGAGGCGGCTGGACTGGACGGGGAGGGGGAGGGCGCCGGCGGGGGCGAGGGGACCGGAGCGGCGCCGCGGGAGGTGGACGATGGCGACGCATGACCGTCCGGCCCGGGTCGCGCACGAGTTCCAGCGCGAGGTCGGCGAGCTCCTGGCGCGGGGGCTCAAGGATCCACGGATCACCGGCTTCATCACCGTGACCGGCGCCCGGATGGCCCCGGATCTCAGGGACGTCACGGTCTACGTCTCCGTCCACGGCGACGAGGTGACGCGCCAGCGGACGCTGGAAGGGCTCCACGCCGCGGCGCGCTACCTGCAGCGCGAGGTCGCGCGGCGCATCCACCTGCGCTACACGCCCCACCTGCGCTTCGCCTACGACGAGAGCGTGGCGGAGGGCGACCACATCGAGCGCCTGCTCAAGGAAGTGAAGGAGAAGGAAGGCTGGAAGTGACGCCGGCGGGCGGTCCGCCGCCGCGCGAGGTGAACGGGGTGCTGGTGGTGGACAAGCCGGCCGGCCCCACCTCCTTCGACGTGGTGACGCGCGTGCGGCGGCTGCTGCGCGCCGGCAAGGCGGGGCACACCGGCACGCTCGACCCGCTCGCGACCGGCGTGCTCGCGGTGTGCGTCGGCGAGGCCGTGAAGCTCCAGCAGTTCCTCTGCGAGGGGGACAAGGTCTACCGCGCCGTGTTCGCCTTCGGGTGCGCGACCACCACCGAGGACGCGGAGGGCGAGATCACGGAGCGGGGAGATCCCTCGCGCCTCGACGCCGACGCCGTCCGGGCCGGCCTGGCTCGCTTCGTGGGCGATCTGGAGCAGCTCCCGCCGATGTACTCCGCGGTCCGCGTGGCGGGCCGGCGGCTGCACGAGGCCGCCCGCGCCGGGGAGGAGGTGGTCCGGACGCCGCGGCGCGTTCGCGTGGACGCCCTCGAGCTCCTCGACCTCGCGGGAGACGGGGCGGCGCTCCGCGCGACGGTGCGGGTCCGCTGCGGCAAGGGCACCTACGTGCGGACCCTGGCCGCGGACGTGGGCCGCTCGGTGGGGGTGCCGGCGCACCTGGCCGCGCTCCGGCGAGAGCAGGCGGGGCCGTTCCGGATCGAGGAGGCTATCACCCTCGCCGAGGCCGAGCGCCTGGCCGCCGGCGACCCGGACGCCCTGGCGCGGCGGCTCCTCCCCCTGGAGGAGGCGCTCCGCGGCTGGCCCGCCATCCGGCTCGATGGAGAGGCGGCTCGCCGCCTGGCGCAGGGGCAGGCTGTGCTGGTCGAGAGGGCCTCGACCGGGTGTCTCTGCCGAGCCCTCGACCCGGATGGGCAGCTCCTGGCGGTCGGTAGCTGGCGGGATGGCCTCCTTCGTCCGGTCCGCGTACTCCGTGCGATCCGTTGACGCACTCGCCGGATTCCACTATTGAAGACCCCTTCATCCGCCGTCCACGGTCGCCCGCGGCGCACGCCTTCGCCCCCGCGACGGTGACGGCACCACAGGAGAGCAGTCGCTATGGCGCTGGTGCAACAGAAGAAGACGGAGCTCGTCTCCAAGTACCGCAGGCACGACAAGGACACCGGGTCACCGGAGGTCCAGGTGGCCCTCCTCAGCGAGCGCATCACCTATCTGACGGACCACTTCAAGACGCACAAGAAGGACCACCACAGCCGGCGGGGGCTCCTCAAGCTCGTCGGCCAGCGGCGGCGGCTGCTCGACTACCTCAAGACCGTGGACCAGAACCGGTACCGGTCGCTGATCGACCAGCTCGGCATCCGCAAGTGATGGGACGAGGTGCCTCGGGCCCATCCGGCCGGGGCGCTTCCGCTTCCGGGGACGACCCAGGGCGCAGCACCCGCGACGGCCGGTCCCGAGGCGCTTCCGTTTCCGACCGGATCGCTCCTCCCGCGAGGAGCGATGCGATCAGGAACCGAAGCTCCTCGGCCGCAGCGCAGCCCGCCGCGGGAAAACCGGGACGAAGCCGGCCGGCAGCACGGCCGGCGCGATCCCAACCAAGGAGACTCGACAGATGAACCCCATCCAGCAACGGGTGCAGTGCGGCGGCAAGGAGATCCTGCTCGAGACGGGCAAGATCGCGAAGCAGGCGGACGGATCGATCTGGATCCGCATGGGCGACTCGATCGTCCTCGTGACCGTGGTGTCGGCCAAGGAGAGGAAGGAGGGCATCGACTTCTTCCCGCTCACGGTCGACTATCAGGAGAAGCTCTTCGCGGCGGGACGCGTGCCCGGCAGTTTCTTCCGGCGCGAGGGGCGCCCCACCGAGAAGGAGACGCTCGTCTCCCGCATCGTCGACCGCTCCTGCCGGCCGCTCTTCCCCGAGGGCTACGCGAACGAGACGCAGATCATCGCCAGCGTCGTCTCCTTCGACCAGGAGAACGACACGGACGTGCTCGCCCTGACCGGCGCCTCGGCGGCCCTGCAGGTCTCGGACGTCCCCTTCCACGGGCCCATCGCGGGCGTGCGCGTGGCGCGGGTGGGAGGCCGGCTGGTCGCCAACCCGACGCTGGCCGAGCGGGCATCGGCCGACCTCGACATCGTGATGGCCGCGTCGGAGGACGCGATCGTCATGGTCGAGGGTGGCGCCCACGAGGTCCCGGAGAGCGTCATGATCGACGCGCTCCTCTTCGGGCAGGCGGCGGTCCGCGAGCTGCTCGCGGCGCAGCGCCGGCTGGCCGAGGCGAAGGGCGTGAAGGGAAAGCGGGCCTTCGATCCCCCGAAGAACGACCTCGCGCTGCGCCAGAAGGTGAGGGATCTCACCTGGGAGAAGGTGCGCGAGGCCTACGGGCGCGACGAGAAGCACGATCGGTACGGCCGGCTCTCCGAGATCAAGAAGGAGCTGCTGGAGGCGCTCCGGGCCGAGGCCGGCGGCGACGCGGCCCGGCTGGCGGCGCTCGCGGCGCGCGAGAAGGAGATCAAGGCGTACTACGAGGACGTCAAGTACGACTCCATGCGCCGCATGATCACCGTCGACGGGCGGCGCATCGGCGGGCGCGGCGAGCGCGACGTCCGCCGCATCACCTGCGAGGTGGGCCTCCTGCCCAGGGTGCACGGCTCGGCGCTCTTCACCCGCGGCGAGACCCAGGCGCTGGTCGCCACCACGCTCGGCACCGCCGAGGACGAACAGCGGGTGGAGCAGCTCACCGGGATGCACTTCAAGCGGTTCATGCTCCACTACAACTTCCC
>JAJYHA010000348.1 GCA_021784995.1 Myxococcales bacterium | reverse complement strand
GCTTGAGCGCGATGCGGTTCACGACGTCGAGGTAGGCGCGCGCGGAGCCCTCGATGACGTCGGTCGAGAGCGCGCGGCCCCGGTAGACGCCGGTCGGATGCTCCACCTCGAGCACCACCTCGCCCTGGGCGTCCTCGCCCACCGTGACGCTCTGGATGCGGTAGTCGCGGAGCTTGCCCGCGATGCCGGTGATCCGCTCGATGGCCTTGAACACGGCGTCCACGGGGCCGTCGCCGGCGGCGGCGTCCTGGTGGCGGCTCCCGTCGCTCTTCTGGAGGCAGATCGAGGCCGCCGGCAGGGTGCCGGTCCCCGAGGTGGTGGAGAGCGCGACCAGCTCCCAGGCGTGGGCGCCCGAGCCGAGGATCTGGCCGTGGATCACCAGCGCCTCGATGTCGCCGTCGTAGATGTCCTTCTTCTTGTCGGCCAGCACCTTGAAGTCGGCGAAGACCCGGTCGAGCTGCCGCTCGTCCAGGCTGTAGCCGAGCGCCACCAGCCGGTCCTTCAGGGCGTGGCGGCCCGAGTGCTTGCCCAGCACGAGCTGGCTGCGGCTGAAGCCCACCTCCTCCGGGCGCATGATCTCGTAGGTCTCGCGGTGGCTGAGCATGCCGTGCTGGTGGATGCCCGCCTCATGAGCGAAGGCGTTCTCGCCCACGATCGCCTTGTTCCGCTGGACGTGGATCCCCGTCACGTGGGAGACCAGCCGGCTGGCGGGGTAGAGGCGCTCGGTGCGGACGCCCGTGCGCACCCGCAGCACGTCCTGCCGGGTGCGGATCGCCATCACGATCTCCTCCAGCGAGGCGTTCCCGGCGCGCTCCCCGATGCCGTTGATGGTGCACTCCACCTGCCGGACGCCGACCTCGATGCCGGCCAGGCTGTTCGCGACCGCGAGCCCGAGGTCGTTGTGGCAGTGCACCGACATGACGGCCCGCTCGATGCCCCGCACGTGCTTGCGGAGGTACTCCAGCGTCCCGGCGTAGGTCTGCGGCAGGGCGTACCCGACCGTGTCGGGGATGTTGAGGGTCGTCGCGCCCGCCTCGAGGGCGCGCTCGGAGACCTCGGCCAGGAACTCGAGCTCGGTGCGGGACGCGTCCTCGCACGAGAACTCCACGTCGTCGCACAGGTCGCGCGCCATCCGCACGCCGTCGACCGAGCGCTTGATGATCTCCTCCTTGGCCATCTTCAGCTTGAAGTCGCGGTGGATGGGGCTGGTGGCGAGGAAGACGTGGATGCGCTTGCGCGGCGCGGCGCGCAGCGCCCGCGCCGAGGCCTCGATGTCCTCCCGGTTCGAGCGCGAGAGGCTGCAGATGATCGGCCCGTCGACTTCGCGCGCGACCGCCTCGATCGCCTCGAAGTCGCCCGGCGAGGCCGCCGCGAAGCCCGCCTCGATCACGTCCACCCCCAGGTCGCGGAGCGCCCGGGCGACCTGCAGCTTCTGCCCCAGGTTCATGGAGGCGCCCGGCGACTGCTCGCCGTCGCGGAGCGTGGTGTCGAAGACGACGACGCGGTCCGGGACGTCGATCACCGTGCCCTTGCCGCTCGCCCCGCCGGCCCCGGGGCCCGCAGCGGCCGAAAGGCCGGGCACTGCAGCGGAGCCCGCGCCGTGCGGAGCCGAAGGCGCGCCGGCCTGGGCGGGCGATGCGGGAGAGTGGTCTCGGTTCGACATGACGTTCCTCGTGCTCCTGGTTCGGGCCGAGGAAGTCGTCTCTGTCGAGAGGGCAACCTCTTCGGCCGGGTTCGGCGGAAGAGGTCGCGGCGCAGCTAGCCTGGCCGGGGAGCCTCTCCCGCCTGGCTAAGAAGTCGACGCTGGCAGCGACGGATCGACATCAGGCGGGAGACAATAGCGGCGGACCTCGCGCGCGTCAAGACGAGCGCCGCGTTTCGCGCTACTCGTCGGGGGTGCGCCCGCTCCCCTCCCCGCGATGGGTCCGCCGCCTCGCGCTCGGCGCGCTGGCCCTGGCGCTCGCCTTCGCAGCCGTCCGGGGCGCCCACCGCCCGACGGTCGACCTGGCCGTGTTCTGGAGGGCGGGGGCGCGCTTCCACGCCGCCGCCGGGCTGTACGACCCGCCGGGCACCGACATGCCGTACCGCTACGCGCCGGGCGTGGCGGCCCTCTTCGCGCCGCTGTCACGCCTGCCGCTGGCCGCGGGCAGGGCCGCCTGGTCCGTCCTCTCGGCCCTGCTCGTGCTCGCCGTCGCGTGGGCGCTCGATCGCCAGCTCGGCGCCCGCGCGCCCCTGGCGGCCCCGCTCGCCTGGGCGCTGCTCGCGCAGGCGCTCGCCCAGGAGATCGGCTACGGACAGGTCGACCTGCTCGTGCTCGCGCTGGCGCTCGGCGCCTTCGCGCTCGACGACCGCGGCCGGGAGGGGGCGGCGGGCGCGCTCCTGGCGCTGGCGGTCGCGCTCAAGGTGGCGCCCGCCGTGATCTTCCTCGACCTCGCCGCGCGCCGGCGCTGGGGCGCCTTCCTGGGCGCCGCCGGCGCCGCGCTCACCCTCGTCGCCGTGACCGCCGTCCGGTACGGCGGGGCCGGCGCCCTGCGCGAGCACGTCTCCTGGGTCGCGTCCCAGTCGGCCGACGTGGGGAGCATGATCGACTCGGTCCGGAACCAGTCGCTCTGGGCCATGGCGCGCCTCGCCGGGGTCGGCCGCCCCCTCGCCGCGCTCTCCTGCGCGGCCCTGCTGGCGCTCCTCCTGTCGGCGCCGCGCCGCCGGCGCGTCCTCCTCCTGGCCGCCGTCCCCCTCGTCTCGGGCTACGGCTGGCCGCAGCTCTTCGTGCTGGGCGTCCCCCTCCTCGCCGCCACCCTGGCGGAGGGCGGCCGTGCCGCGTGGACCGCCGGCGCGGCCGCCGCCGCCATCTCCCTCCTCGGGTTCGACGTCTCCGGGCCGCGCGTCGAGGCCTGGGCCGAGGGGCACCGCGTGCTGGGCCTGCTCTTCCTGGTGATGGTGCTGGCCGGCCGCGTGGCGGCGCGCGCGGCGCCGGTCAGAACGGCGGCGTCGCCTCGCGCCGCATGAGCTCGACGAGCCCGTCGAGCGGCATCGCCTTCAGGTCCTCGCCGCCGTGGCGTCGCGGCGCGACGGCGCGGGCCTGGACCTCCTTCTCCCCGACCACCAGCGTGTAGGGGATCTTGGCCAGCTGGGCGTTCCTGATCTTGGCGCCGAGCTTGTCGGAGGACGCGTCGAGCTCGGCCCGGAAGCCCTCGGCGAGGAGGCGGTCCCGCACCGCCCGCCCCCAGTCGTCGAAGCGGTCGGAGACGGTCACCACGCGCGCCTGGACCGGCGCCAGCCAGGCCGGGAAGGCCCCCGCGTAGTGCTCGACCAGGATGGCGACGAAGCGCTCGAAGGATCCGAAGATGGCCCGGTGGATCACGACCGGCCGGTGCTCCCGGTTGTCGTCGCCGACGTAGGTGAGGTCGAAGCGCTCCGGCGCGGCGTAGTCGAGCTGGATCGTGCAGAGCTGCCAGGTCCGCCCGAGCGAGTCGGTCACCGCGAAGTCGATCTTGGGCCCGTAGAAGGCGCCGTCGCCGGGGTTCACGGTGTAGGGCAGCCCCAGGGCCTCCAGCGCCACCCGCAGCGCCCCCTCGGCGCGGTCCCACAGCGCGTCGTCGCCGATGCGCGTCTCGGGACGCGTCGAGAAGCGGGCCGTGAACTCGAGCCCGAACGCGCCGTAGACCTGGCGCATCAGGCCCACGATGCGCGCCACCTCCTCCTGGACCTGCGACTCCATGAGGTAGATGTGCGAGTCGTCCTGCTGGAACTGCCGGACGCGGGTGAGGCCGCCCAGCGAGCCGGACGCCTCGTTCCGGTGCAGCACGTCCGTCGTGTAGTAGCGGATCGGCAGCTCCCGGTAGCTGCGCCGCGCCATCCGGTAGATGAGGTGGTGCGACGGGCAGTTCATCGGCTTCAGGCTCTGCGTGAAGCGCTCGTCGAGCGGGAGCGACGCGTCGGCCTCGCTGTCGAGCACGAGGAACATGTTCTCGCGGTACTTGCCCCAGTGCCCGGAGGTCTCCCAGAGCCGCTTGTTGAACAGGAGCGGCGTCTTCACCTCCTGGTACCCGTTCCGCCCGACGAGCCGCGCCATGGCGTCGCGCAGCAGGTTGAAGAGCACGGTGCCGTGCGGCAGCCAGAACGCGGCGCCCGGCGCGTACTCGTGGAAGGCGAAGAGGCCCAGCGCGGGACCGAGCTTGCGGTGGTCGCGCTTGCGCGCCTCCTCGATCCGGCGCAGGTGCTCCTCGAGCGCCTTGCGGTCGAAGAACTGCGTGCCGTAGATGCGCTGCAGCATCGGGTTCCTGGGATCGCCGCGCCAGTAAGCGCCCGCGACGTTGAGCAGCTTCACGACCCCCAGCCTGCCCGTCGACGGGCCGTGCGGGCCGAGGCAGAAGTCCACCCAGTCGCCGTGGCGGTAGAGCGTGAGCGTCTTCGCCCCCCGGGCGGCGATGTCCTTCACGATCTCGACCTTGAAGCGCTCCCCCCGGGCCTCGAAGAGGCCGATGGCGGCCTCCATGGAGATCTCCTCGCGCACGAAGGGGCGGTCGGCCGCGATCTCCTCGGCGATGGCCGCCTCGATGCGTGCCAGGTCCTCGGGCGTGAAGGGCTGCTCGCGCGCGAAGTCGTAGTAGAAGCCGTCCTCGATGGCCGGCCCGATGGTGACCTGCGTCCCGGGGTAGAGGCGCTGCACGGCGCTCGCCATCACGTGCGCGGCGTCGTGGCGGGCGACCTCCAGCGCCTCGGGGCTCTTCGTGGTGACGATCTCCAGGCGCGCGTCGCGGTCGAGCGGCCGCGCCAGGTCCACCGGCTCCCCGTCGAGGTGCGCCAGATAGGCCGCCCGCGCGAGGCCGGGGCCGATCTGCGCCTTCACGAAGTCGTCGATGCGCATGCCCTTCGGCACCTGGCGGGAGGAGCCGTCGGGCAGCGTGATGCTCACGAGGTCGGACATGGGGACGTTCCTCTAGCATGCTCGCCGCGGCGCGCAAGCCGCCTGGACGGCAGGACGTGGTACCGTGGACACGGCCGGCGCGCTCCGCAGGGTCCCGCCGCCGGCGCCGGCCCCGCGCCGAC
>JAJYHA010000488.1 GCA_021784995.1 Myxococcales bacterium | reverse complement strand
CCACCGGCTCCGGGCGCGGGCGAAGGTGCCGCGCCCCCCGCCGGCGGCGCGGGACCGGCCCGGCCGGCCGTCACGGCCTCGCAGGTGAACCGTGGCGCTTGACGTCTCGCTCCCCCGCGCCGGCCTCCCGTCCCGGCGGCGCGCCTTCACGCACTACCCGTGGCACGTGGCCTTCCTGGTGCTCGCCATCTCGGCCCTGGGGGTCTGGAACCTGGCGTCGGCCTCGCGCAGCGCGCACGCGCCGGTCTGGATCTCGCAGGTGTCGTGGATGGGGGTGGGGGCGGTCACCGCGCTCGCCATCGGGCTCGTCGACTACCGGCGCTTCATGCGCGGCGCCTACCCCTTCTACGCGCTGGTGGTGCTCATGCTCCTCGCCGTGATGGTGAAGGGGCGCGTCATCATGGGGGCGCGGCGCTGGCTCTCGCTGGGCCCCCTCAACTTCCAGCCGTCGGAGCTGGCCAAGATCGCGGTGGCGCTGGCGCTGGCGCGCTGGTTCCACATGGACGCGGGCAAGCGGAAGGACGGCTACGGGCTGATCGCGCTCGCGGTGCCGGCGGCGATCACGCTCCTGCCGGCGCTGCTCATCCTCAAGCAGCCCGACCTCGGGACGGCGCTCATCGTGGTGGCCGTGGGCGCCACCGTCATCCTGTTCGCGAAGGTGCGCTGGCAGGCGCTGGCGACGGTGGGGCTGGTGGTGGTGGTGGGCGCCGCCTTCGCCTACCCCCACCTGAAGCCCTAC
Source organism: Myxococcales bacterium (assembly GCA_021784995.1). The sequence continues at coordinate 4,328 of JAJYHA010000488.1, read as the reverse complement.
CAGAAGCGGCGCGTCGAGACCTTCCTCGACCCCGAGGGCGACGTGCTCGGCGCCGGGTACCACGCCACGCAGTCCATGATCGCGGTCGGCTCGGGGCAGGGGATCGGAAAGGGCTGGGGCCAGGGCACCCAGACGCTGCTCTCGTTCCTCCCCGAGCAGCACACCGACTTCATCTTCTCGGTGTGGGCCGAGGAGCACGGGTTCGTGGGGTGCGTGCTCCTGCTCGGCCTCTACTACGCGCTCGTGGTCTCGGCGCTCGGGATCGCCGCCAACGCGCGCGACCGGTTCGGCCACTTCCTGGCCGTGGGCGTGACGGGCATGCTCTTCTGGCACGCCTTTATCAACATGGGCATGGTGACGGGCGTCCTCCCCGTGGTCGGGGTGACCCTGCCGCTCATGAGCTACGGCGGCTCGTCCATCATGGCCGTGATGATCGGCGTCGGCCTGCTCGACAACGTGGCGATGCGCCGCTTCGTCAACTGAGCCGCGCGGCGCCGGCCCCGCTACACCACCTTGTTCAGCGCGTCGGCCAGCTTCGACTTGGGGACCTGGCCGACGATGGTGTCCACCACGCGCCCCTGCTTGAAGACCAGGAGGGTGGGGATGGAGCGGATGCCGTACTTGCCGGCCACCTGCCGGTGCTGGTCGACGTCCAGCTTGCCCACCTTGACCTTCCCCTTGAAGTCCCGGGCCACCTCGGCCACCGTGGGCGCGATCGCCTTGCAGGGCCCGCACCAGGTCGCCCAGAAGTCGACGAGCACGGGCGTTTCGCTCTTCAGCACCTCGGACTCCCAGGTGCCCTCCTCGAGTATGACCACGTCGCTGGATTCCATGGCGCGTTTCTAATCGCACGCTCCCGGCCCCGCAAGCGGCCCGGGGCCGCCGGGCGGCGCGGCCCCGGCATTCCGGACCCAGCCGGCGGAGGCGAGAATCCGCGGTGATCGTCCGCTGTTGCGATACCGGCGCGGCAACGTCGGGGTTGCGCCTCCCCGCCCGCTTGGCGTAAGACCGGCCGGGGCACCCCGGCGCGGCGGGGGAGCTCGAGGGAGGATGGCGCGCGCATGAGTGTGACGGTTCTCAGGATCGCCGCGGCCCTGTACCTGGGCGCGGCCGCCGCGTACGTCCTCTTCTTCGCCCGTCCGCGCCACTCGCGCGCCGCGACGGCGGGTTACCTCCTCGTCGCGGCGGGGTTCGTGGTCCACGCCGTCTCCATCGGCATCGCCTGCGGCGAGTACGGCGGGGCGGAGTTCTTCAACCTGCGCGGCGGGTTCGGGATGCTGGGCTGGATCGCCGCGGGCGCGTTCCTCCTGCTGCAGCGCCTCTGGCCGCTCCCGGCCGTGGGCGCCTTCATCCTGCCGCTGGTCTTCATGGCGGTCCTCCCCGGCGTCTTCGGCCTGGGACCGCTGCACCCGGGCGAGGTGCCCGAGGTGGTGCGCCTGCCGACGCTGAAGCTCCACATCTCGACCGCCATCGGCGGGGTGGCGCTCTTCGCGATCGCCTTCGGGGTGGCGCTGATGTACCTGCTGCAGGAGCGCGAGGTGAAGGGGAAGCGCTTCGGCGCGCTCTTCTCGCGGCTGCCCTCGCTCGAGTCGCTCGACCGGCTCAACCAGCGCCTGGTGCGGACGGGGTTCGCGGTCTGGTCGATCGCCCTCATCACCGGCGCGCTGGTGGCCAAGAACGCATGGGGCAGCTTCTGGATGTGGGACCCGCAGCAGGTGGCCGCCCTCGTGGTCTGGCTCCTCTACGGCGCCATGGTGCAGCTCCGGCACCTGGGGATCCACGGCCGGCGCTACGCGCTCCTGACGCTGGTGGGCTTCCTGCTCGTCCTCGGATCGATGATCGCGATGGGCGCGGTCCCGAACGTGACCCGGCACGGGGGGACCTTCCAGTGAGCGAGCTGTACCTGGTCGGGCTCTCGCACCACTCGGCGCCCATCGCGGTGCGCGAGCGGGTGGCCCTGTCGGGTGACGGGCTCAAGGACGCGCTGCTCCGGCTGCGCGCCGCCGACGGCGTGCAGGAGGCGCTCGTCGTCTCCACCTGCAACCGGGTCGAGGTGTACGCCCTGGCCGCCTCGGCGGAGCCGGCGCGGCGCTTCTTCCTCGACCGGGCGCCTGGGGCCGACGGCCACCTCTACGAGTGTGCCGGGGCCGAGGCGGTCCGGCACCTGTACCGCGTCTCGGCCTCGCTCGACTCGATGGTGCTGGGCGAGCAGCAGATCCTGGGGCAGGTGAAGGAGGCCTACGGGCTCGCCAGCGGCGTCGGCTGCGCCGGCCCGTACGTGTCCCGGCTGTGCAACCGCGCCTTCGCGACGGCCAAGCGCGTCCGCACCGAGACCGACATCGGTCGCGGCGCCAGCTCGGTCTCGCAGGTCGCGGTGGAGCTGGTGGCGAAGATCTTCGGCGACCTGCGCGGGCGCGCCATCCTGCTGGTGGGCGCCGGCAAGATGGGCGCCCTGTCGGCCAAGGCGCTGGCGTCGCTGGGGGCGGGGCGCGTCCTGGTGACGAACCGCTCGCCGGAGCGCGCCCAGGCGCTGGCGGCGCAGACCGGCGGCACCGCGCGCGCCTGGAGCGAGCTGCACCAGCTCCTGGTCGAGGCCGACGTCGTCATCGTCTCCACCGGCGCGCCGAGCTACGTCATCACCGCCGAGCTGGCGCAGGGGATCATGAAGTCGCGGCGGAACCGCTCCGCCTGCTTCATCGATCTGGCGGTGCCTCGCAACGTCGACCCGCGCTGCGCCGAGCTGGACAACGTCTACGCCTACGACATGGACGACCTGCAGAAGGTGGTCCACACCACGAAGGAGGCGCGCGCGGGCGAGGCGCTGCGCGGGGAGGCGATCGTCGAGGCGGAGGTGATGGCCTTCTTCGCCGAGCGGGAGGCGCGCGCCGCGCTGCCGGTGCTGGCCGCGCTCCGGCGCCGCGCGGAGGAGATCGCGCTCGCCGAGGCCGAGCGCACCCTGGTCCACGTGGGCGGCAAGCTCGACGAGAAGGGGCGCAGGAGCGTGGAGGCCATGGCCCGCGCCATCGTCAACAAGCTCCTGCACGGCCCGACGGCGCGCCTGAAGCAGGCGGCGTCGAGCGGGGACACCTCGCTGCCCGGCGCGGCCGCCGAGCTGTTCGGCATCGACAACGACGCCGTCGAGCGGGACGACGGCGCCCAGGCGCCCGCGGACAACGTGGTGGCGCTCCCGGAGAAACGGTAGATGATCCGCATCGCGACTCGACGCAGCGCGCTGGCCAAGTGGCAGGCCCACCACGTCGCGGACCTGCTCCGCGCGCGGGAGCCCGGCCTGGAGGTCCGCCTCCACGAGCTGGTGACCAAGGGCGACAAGATCCTCGACGTCGCGCTGGCGCGCGTGGGCGGCAAGGGGCTCTTCGTGAAGGAGATCGAGGACGCGCTCCTCGCCCGGGACGCGGAGGTCGCCGTCCACTCCATGAAGGACCTGCCGGCCGTGCTGGCCGACGGCCTCACCGTGGGGGCGGTGCCGGTGCGCGAGGACCCGCGCGACGCGCTCTGCGCCCGCGCCGCGCGGCGGCTGGAGGATCTCCCGCGCGGCGCCCGGGTGGGCACCTCGAGCCTGCGCCGCGCCGCGCAGCTGCGGGCGCTCCGGTCCGACCTCCAGGTCGAGACGGTGCGCGGGAACGTCGAGACGCGCCTGCGCAAGATCCAGGAGGGGCTCGACGCGGTCGTGCTCGCCTACGCGGGCCTGCGCCGCCTCGGGCTCGCAGCGCACGCCACGCAGATCTTCGAGCCCGCCGAGATGCTGCCCGCGGTGGCGCAGGGTGCGCTCGCGCTCGAGGCGCGCGCCGACGATCCGGCCACGCTGGCGCGGCTGGCGCCGCTCGACGACGCCGTCACGCGCCAGCGCGTCGAGGCGGAGCGCGGGCTGCTGCGGCGCCTCGAGGGCGGGTGCCAGGTCCCCATCGCCGCGCACGCGACGGTGGACGGGGGGCGCGTGACCCTGCGGGCGCTGGTCGCCTCGCTCGACGGGACCCGCTGCATCCGCGGCGAGCGCAGCGGGCCGGGCGCCGACGCGCGCGCCCTGGGCGAGGCGCTCGGGGAGGAGCTGCTCGGGAAGGGCGCCGCCGAGATCCTGCGCGAGCTGGAAGGCCGCTGACCGTGCCGCGCCGTGGAGCCGCGCCGTGACGGGTGGGCCGCTCGCCGGCCGGCGCGTGGCGGTGACCCGGGGCGCGGGAGGGGAGGACTCGCTCGCCGCCCGGCTGCGCGCCCTCGGCGCGGACGTGCTCGAGGCGCCGGCGATCACCGTGGCCCCGCCGCCGTCGTGGGAGGGGCTCGACGCGGCGCTGCGCGGGCTGGGCGGCGTCGCG
>JAJYHA010000126.1 GCA_021784995.1 Myxococcales bacterium | reverse complement strand
GGCGCGCCGACGCCCGCGCCCGCCGCAGGGGCGCGCGGCCGGAGCGCCCGCTTCCTGCGCGCCTCGGGCACCTGGTTGCGGCCGGGCTTCCGGCTGCGGAGCGGGCCGCCCTTGCGGCGGCGGGTCCGCGCTACGGTCTTGGCCATTCCACGCTCCGCGCCATCCTAGCTCCTCACCTGTCCGTCACCCTCCACCACGAACTTCTGCGTCGTCAGCTCCGCGAGCCCCATGGGCCCGAAGGCGTGCAGCTTCGTCGTGGAGATGCCGATCTCGGCGCCCAGGCCGAGCTCGCCGCCGTCGTTGAAGCGCGTCGAGGCGTTCACCATGACGGCGCTGGCCGTCACCTCGCGCTCGAAGCGACGCGCCGCCTCCAGGTCGCGCGTCAGGATCGCCTCCGTGTGGAGCGAGCCGTAGCGGGCGATGTGGTCGAGCGCGCCGTCGAGGCCCGGCACCACGCGCACCGCCAGCACCAGGTCGGAGAACTCCCGGCCGTAGTCGTCGGGGCGGGCCGGGACCGCCTTCACGCCCGCGCGGCGGAGGATCGTGAGCGACGTGGGGTCGCAGCGCAGCTCCACGCCCGCCCCGGCCAGGGCGGCGCCCACCGCCGGGAGCAGCCTCCCGGCGGCGCCCCGGTGCACGAGCAGGCACTCCAGCGCGTTGCAGACGGCGGGGCGCTGCACCTTGCCGTTCATGGCCAGCGCGACGGCCCGCTCGACCTGCGCGGAGGAGTCGAGGAAGAGGTGGCACACCCCCTGGTAGTGCTTCACCACGGGCACCCGGGAGCGCTCCGCGACGGCGCGGATGAGCGAGGGGCCGCCGCGAGGGATGGCGAGGTCGACGAGGTCGTCGAGCTGGAGCAGCGCGAAGGTCGCCTCGCGCTCGGGAGTGGGCACCACCTGCGCCGCGGCGGCCGGGAGCCCCGCCGCCGCGAGGCCCTCCGCGAAGGCCTCCCCCAGCGCCAGCGCGCTGCGCAGGGCGTCCGAGCCGGGCCGGAGGAGGACGGCGTTCCCGCTCTTCAGGCAGAGCGCCGCCGCGTCGATGGTGACGTTGGGGCGCGCCTCGTAGACCATCAGGATCACGCCGAGCGGGATCCGGACCTTCCTCACCGACAGCCCGTTCGGCCTGCGCCAGGTCGCGGTGACCTCGCCGACCGGGTCGGGCAGCGCCGCCACCTCGCCCACCGCGCGCGCCATGGCGACGACGCGCTTGGGATCGAGCGCCAGCCGGTCGAGGAACGCCGCCGTCTGTCCGGCCGCGCGGGCCGCGGCCAGGTCGGCCCGGTTCGCCGCCAGGATGGCGCGCGTCCGCCGCCCGAGGGCGTCCGCGACCGCCCGCAGCGCCTCGTCCTTCTGGCCGGTGGGGGCACCGGAGAGCGCCCGCGCCGCGCCGCGCGCCGCGACGGCCAGCGCGCGCATGGCGCCCGCCAGGCCGTCGCCGCCGGAGGGGCGGGCCGCGGGACGGTCGGCGTGGAGGCTCCTGGGCTGCCGCATGCGTCACTCCGGTCCCGCGTCGAGCAGGACCATGTCATTCCGGTGGACGACCTCGTCCACGTACTTATACCCGAGCGCTCGCTCGATCTCGCCCGTCTTCAGGCCCGCGATGCGGCGGACCTCCTCCGCCGCGTATCCGGCCAGGCCGCGCGCGAAGGGGCGCCGCTCGTCGACCGCGATGTCGACCGGATCCCCCACGCCGAACTGGCCGGCCACCGACCGCACGCCCGAGGGCAGCAGGCTGCGCCCCTGCTCGACCAGCGCCCGGCGGGCGCCCGCGTCGACCAGGATCAGCCCCTTCCCCCGGGCCGCCGAGGCGAGCCACCCCTGGCGCCGGCTGATCCGGCGCGGCGCCGGCGCGAAGTAGGTGCCCACCGGCGCGCCGGCGAGCAGGTCGTGCAGCGCTCGGGGCCGGCGCCCGGAGAGCAGCGCCGTCCCGACGCCCTGCGCGGCCAGGCGGCGCGCCGCGCGCACCTTGGTCACCATGCCCCCGACGCTCCGGTCGCTCCCCGCCCCCCCGGCCATCCGCTCGACGTCGGCCGTGACGCGCCCCACGGTGGCGAGCAGGCGCGCCTCCGGCAGCCGCGGATCGCGGTCGTACATGCCCTCCACGTCGGTGAACATGGCCACCAGCTCGGCCTCCACGCAGGTGCCGACCAGCGCCGCCAGCGAGTCGTTGTCGCCCACCTTGATCTCGTCGACCGCCACCGTGTCGTTCTCGTTCACGACCGGGAGCACGCCCAGATCGAGCAGGCGCGCCAGCGTGCGCCTCGCGTTCAGGAAGCGCTTCCGGCTGGCGAGGTCCTCGGCCGTGAGCAGCACCTGCGCCACCTGGAGCCCGTGGGGCGCCAGCGCGGCGCCCCAGGCCGCCACCAGGTCGGGCTGGCCGACGGCGGCGCAGGCCTGCTTGGTGGCGATGTCCCAGGGCCGCGCCCGCGATCGCTCCAGCCCCAGCCTCTCCGCCCCGAGCGCGATGGCCCCCGAGGTCACGAGCACCAGGCGGCGGTGGCGGGTCGCGGCGGCCAGCTCGGCCGCGAGCCGCTCGCAGTTGGCGCGATCGAAGTGGCCGGCGCCGTCGGTGAGGGTCCCCGTCCCCACCTTCACGACGAGGCGCCGGGTGCGCGCGAGCTTCGAGCGGGGCATGGCGGCCCGAGGATACACGGACCGCCGGCCACGTCCCACCCGGCGGTCACGGCGGCGACGACCGCGACGACGCCGCCGTTCCCCTCGATCCGGCCCCGCCGGAACGTTATGCTTGCCACCACGGATGCAGGAAGTCTTCGGGAACACCCTGGGCCTCAAGGCCTCCCAGCTCCACGCCCTCCGCCGCACGTACCGCCGCCGCGTCGACGCCGCCGACGTCGTCTCGCCCGAGCTGGCACGCCACCTCACCGAGATCTCGCGCGAGAGCGGCCGCCAGGTCGGCGTGCTGCTCGACCGCAAGGGCGACGTGCAGGCGGTGATCGTGGGCGACGCCCGCCACCTGGAGCTGCCCGACGTGGGCCGCGCCCGCGCCGGGACCCACCGCCTGCGCGGCCTCCGCCTGGTGCACACGCACCTCCACGGCGAGCCGCTCACGCGCGACGACCACACCGACCTCGCGCTGCTGCGGCTCGACCTGGTGGCCGCCGTCGAGGTGCGGGCGGACGGCCTCCCCGGCCGGCTGCACTACGCCCACCTCCTGCCGGAGAACCCGGCCGGCGACCTGTGGAAGGACGAGGTCGCGCCGTCCGTGTTCGAGATCGGCTTCCACGCCGCCGCCGGGGCGCTGGCGCTGGAGGAGGAGTTCGCGCGCGCCTCTGCCCTGCGCAGCACCGGCGGCCGCGAGCGCGCCATCCTGGTCGGCTTCGGCGACGGCAAGCAGCGCAGCCGGGCCGAGGCGGAGGCCTCGCTGCAGGAGCTGCGCGAGCTGGCCCGCACCGCCGGGGTGGCGGTGGTCGACGCGGCGCTCCAGATGCGGCGCGAGATCGACCCCCGCTACCTGGTGGGCAAGGGCAAGCTGGACGACATCCTGCTCCGCTCCATGCAGCGGATGGCCGACCTGATCGTCTTCGACTGGAACCTCTCGCCCTCGCAGGCGCGCGGCATCGCCGAGGCCACCAGCCTGAAGATCCTCGACCGCACGCAGCTCATCCTCGACATCTTCGCGCAGCGGGCGCAGTCGGCCGACGGCAAGCTGCAGGTCGAGCTGGCCCAGCTCCGGTACCGCTACCCGCGCCTGGTCGGCCGCGACGACTCCCTCTCCCGGCTGGCGGGCGGGATCGGCGGCCGCGGGCCCGGGGAGACGAAGCTGGAGATCGACCGGCGCCGCGTGCGCGACCGCATCCACGCGCTGGAGCGCCGGATCGACGGCCTCTCCGCCGACCGCCTCGTGCGACGCAAGCAACGCAACGCGCGCGGCCTGCCGGTGATCTCCATCGTCGGCTACACGAACGCCGGGAAGTCCACGCTCCTCAACGCGCTCACGGACTCCTCGGTGGTGGCGGCCGACGTGCTCTTCGCCACGCTCGACCCCACCACCCGCCGCTTGCGCTTCCCGCGCGACCGCGAGGTGATCGTCACCGACACGGTGGGCTTCATCCGCGACCTGCCGGCCGACCTGGTGACGGCCTTCCGGGCGACGCTGGAGGAGCTCGACGACGCGGACCTGCTGCTCCACGTGATCGACGCGGCCGATCCGCGGCTCGACGCGCAGGTCCAGGCCGTGGACGGGATCCTGCGCGACCTGGGGCTCGACGCCAAGCCTCGCCTGCTCGTCTTCAACAAGGCGGACGCGCTGGCCCCAGGCCAGGCGGAGTCGCTGGCGCACCAGGCCGGCGGCGTGGCCGTGTCGGCCCGCACGCGCGCCGGGCTGGAGGAGCTGCTGCGCCGCTGCGACCGGCTCCTGTGGAGCGGCGGAAAGAGCGCCCGGCCGCCCGCGCAGGCCGCCGTGGCCGCCGCCACCCCGGCCGAGCCGCAACGCCTGTTCCCGGCCGCGGTGGCGCCGCTCCGGCGCTGACGGCGCCGGGGGGCCGACACCGGGAGGCCGCTGGCCGCCGCCGGCCGGATGGCATACCTTCGCGGCCGGATGCAGCGCGCTCCCCTCTCCCGCCGTCCTGCGCTGTGCGCCCTCCTCCTGGCCGCGGCCGCGGGCTGCGCCTCGCGCACCCCGGCGGACGGCCCCGGGACCGCCGCGCCCGCGACCGGGGCCTCGCGCCCGATCGAGGCGCTCGCCGCGGCCGCCGACGCGGTCGCCGCGCTCCTCGGCTCCTTCGACTGGGAGGGGCAGGTCGCCTGGTCGGTGGAGAAGCCCGGCGCCGCGCCCGTGCACGCCACCGAGCGCCACCGCGTCCTGCAGTCCGCGGCCGGCGAGTTCGAGGCGTCGCGCGACGTCGATCCCGGGACCGGGCCGGGCTCCGAGACGGCCGCGCACGTCGTCTACGCGGGCGGCATGACCTACGGCCGCGGGCGGTGGTCGCCCTACCGGGAGCGTCCGACGGACCGCGGCCACGGGGCGCGGCGGTTCCGCGACGAGAGCTTCCGGATCGCGCACGAGGTGGCTGCCCTCTGCGGCCCCGCGCTCCTCGCCGAGCCCGCGGGCGACACCGCCG
>JAJYHA010000414.1 GCA_021784995.1 Myxococcales bacterium | reverse complement strand
GGTGGCGCCGCCGCCGCGCGGGCTGGCGCCGCGCCGCGAGCGCTGGCTGCTCGACGACGGCGACTTCCTCGACGTGGACCGGCACGGCGAGCCGGCGGCGCCGGTGGTGGTGGTGCTGCACGGGCTGGAGGGCTCGAGCCGGGCGCCCTACGTGCTGCGCCTCGTCGCCCAGGCGCTCTCGCACGGGCTGTCGGCGGTGGCGGTCAACTTCCGCGGCTGCTCGGGCGAGCCCAACCGGCTGCCGCGCCTCTACCACTCGGGCGAGACGGGCGACCTGGCGCGCGTGGTGGAGCGGCTGGTGACGGAGCGCCCCGGGCGCCCCATCGGCCTGGCCGGCTCGTCGCTGGGCGGGAACGTGGTGGCGAAGTGGCTGGGCGAGCGGGGGGACGACCTCCCCGCCGAGGTGCGCGCCGCGGCCGTGATCTCGGTCCCCTTCGACCTGGCGCGCTGCGCGGCCACCATCGACGCCGGCCACGGGATGGGGCGCCTCTACCGCGAGCGCTTCCTGCGCACGCTGCGCCAGAAGGCGCGCGCCAAGCGGCGACGGTTCCCCGACCTCCCCTTCACCGAGGCCGAGATCCAAGCCTGCAGGAGCTTCGCCGACTTCGACGAGACGGTCACGGCCCGGCTCCACGGCTTCGCCGGCGCGATGGACTACTGGACCCGCTCCTCCTCCGGCCCCTACCTGCCCGCCGTGCGACGGCCTCTGCTCGCCATCTCGGCCGAGGACGACCCCATCGTGCCGTCCGACACCCTGCCCCGCGAGGTCGCCCGCCGGAGCGCCTCGGTGCGCCTGGAGGCCTTCCCGGCGGGGGGGCACGTGGGCTTCGTGGGCGGCCTCCCGTGGCGCCTCGAGTTCTTCGCGGAGCGTCGCGCGGCGGAGTTCCTGGCCGGAGCCCTTGGGCGTTGACAACGCCCCGGCCCGGGCGCATGGAGACTGCGCGAGGAGGCCCCATGCCCGTCAGCAAGAAGCGGAAGAAGGAAGGCAAGCCCGTCAAGCGCCAGGCGCCGGCCGTCGAGGCCGCGGGCGCCGCCGAGCATCCGGAGGGGCACGCCGGACCGCCGCCGCTCCGCGCCGGCAAGCCGCGCAACCCCTTCGTCGCGCACCAGCCGACGCTCCGCGGCTCGCAGCGCGGCCGCTGACCACCCTCCTCCGGCGCGCGCGGCGGGCCTCCGGCCGCCATCACGGCCGTGGCCAGCGACAGGGTGGCGCGCTAGGGTCCACCGCGCATGTCGCCCGACCCTCGCTTCGTCGTCTTCGCGGACGGCTCGGCCCTCTCCAACCCGGGCGGGCCCGGCGGCACCGGGTTCGTGGTCGTCGATCGCGCCTTCCACGCCCTCCGCTTCGGCGGGACGCGATGGGAGGTGGACCCTCCCCACGCCATCACCAACAACCGCATGGAGCTGCGCGCGGTGCTGGAGGCGCTCGAGGGCCTCCCGGCCAACGTCGCCGTCCAGGTGATCTCCGACTCGCGCTACGTCGTGGATGCGCTCACGCGCTGGATCCACGGCTGGAGGCGGAAGGGGTGGCGCACGGCGCAGGGGACGCCGGTCCTGAACCGCGATCTCATCGAGGCGCTCGACGCCCGCGCCGGCGAGCTGCAGCTCCGCTACGGGTGGGTGCGCGGCCACGACGGCCACGCGGTGAACGAGGTCGTGGACGGGCTGGCGCAGGGTGCCGCGCGCGGCGGGGGCGGTCCCGGGCGCGCCGAGGTCGTGGCCGCGCTGCGGTCGGTGGGGCTGCTGCAGCCGGCCTGACGGTGACGCAGCCTCATCCTACGGACACGTGCAGGCACACGGCGGCGTGGAGCACGTCGAGGGACAGGTAGCCACGGCGGCCGTGCAGAAGTTCCAGGTCCCGGTGATCGACCCGTCGATGCCGCAGGTGATCACGTAGTTGCCTTTGAGCTGGTCGGCGGTGACGATCGGGTTCACAGCCCCGGTCGGATCGGGAGGATAGGCGCGCGTGCAATCGAAGCGCGTGGTTCCCGAGGCGTCCGCGACCGCATTCCCGAAGGTGTCGAAAGCCACCACCGCATTGTTACCAGGCGCCGCCGCGCCGGTGGACGTCGTACAACCGAGGGCGTAGTCGGCGCTCACCGCCCACTCGAAGATGGCCGCGCTGACGGAGGCCTCGGCGATGTTGGAGACGAGCGCCTGTGACGGGGTGGTCGGGACGCAGGTGAGCCCGTTGATGCCGAAGCTGGCGGTCTGCATCGTCATGGTGCCCCCGACGGTGTAGTAGGAGAGGTTGGTCGCGATCGCCGAGTAGGTGAGGTTGGCGACGCCCGAGACCGAGTAGCTCTCCCCATACGCCGACATCAGGGTGCTCTGGATCGTGAACGACCCGCTCATGTCCTGGGCGGAATTCAGCGTCGTGAGGCTCCAGTCGCTGAAGTGCGTCGTCGCCACGGCCACGGTGGTCGTGCCAGCGGTCACCGCGGAGGGGGCCACGCGGAGCCAGAAGCCCGAGGAGTCCTGAAAGGCCGCCGTGAGCGCCGTGGGCGCGGGCGCTCCCGTCGGGACCGTGAACGTGAGCGTGACCGGCAGGGCCAGCACGACCCCCGGCGGACCGAGCCGGTAGGCGGTCCCGACCGCGCCGGGCGCGGTGTCGGGCGTGACGACGTCCATGGTGAAGATGGTGTCCTGCGATACGGCCCCCGCAGGCACCGTCAGCGAGAGGTTTCCGTCCGGCGAGAGGAGCGGCGTCCCGACGTTTCCGGCCGCGCCGATGGTGGCCTGGGTCAGCTTCCCCGAGGCGGTCCCGAAGGCGGCAGGCCGCGGCGCTCCCGATCCCGCAGTGGAACTGCATCCGGCGATGAGCGCGAGCGCAGCGAGGGCCGGGAGGCACCTGGTGCGCGTCACCGAACTCGAGGACATGATTCATCCTAACCCGTCGTGGCCCTGCCCGCGACCGCCCGAGCCGCCGATCCCACCGTGGGCCGGACCAGCGCGGCGCTGCGTCCGGGCGCCGGTGACGCGGGCCGTGGACCTCCCGCGGGCGCTCAGCGCCCCGCCAGCCAGCGCTCCACCGCGGGCGCGGCCCGCTCCCAGAGCGCCACCTCCTGCCGCATGCGCTCCAGGGTCTGCGCGATGGCCTGCCGCGCCGCGGGCAGCGGGTGGGCCTGGAAGAAGGCCTCCGCCTCCGCGAGGTGCCGCCGCTCGGGGAGCAGGCCGACCGCCTCGACCACCCGCCGCAGCAGCATGGGCGCGCCCGAGATGCGCCGCTCCACCTGCTCCCAGGAGTCGCGCAGCCTGCGCCAGGCGGCGTCGCGCGCGGCGCGGTTGGAGAGCAGGCCGGCCAGGAAGAAGGCGGCGTCCTGGAGCGGGACCTCGTCGCCGAACCCCATCTCCAGCGCCAGCGAGGCGAGCCCTGGATCCTCGAAGAGCGCCAGGCCGACCAGGTAGCGCCGCTGGAACGCCGGATCGGGCTCCACGGGGAAGCGCGCCCGCAGCGCCTCGAAGCGCCGCTGGTCCCCCGCGCGCGACGCCATCGCCACCGCCGCGTCGTGCAGGTTGGGCTCGAGCGCGGCGACGTCGCCGGCCACGAAGCGGTCGACCCGCCGCCCCGCCTCGGCCACCACCGCCGCGTCGCGCGCCACCAGCCCCACGGCGCGGAGGAGCGCCGCGCGGCGCAGCCGGGAGGGGTCGGGCTCGTCCGGCGCCGCGGTGAAGCAGGTCCTCCGCCAGGCCGGGCCGAGCAGGCCGGCCACGAAGGCCCTGAAGCGACCGCGCACCGCCTCGTCGAGGAGGCGCGACTCGACGAGCGCCAGCCGCCCCACCAGCTCGTCGAGGACCGCGTGGTCCTCCTCGCGCCCGAACGACGCCGCCAGCTCCAGGAAGGCACCGATCTCGCGCCGGCCGGCCCGCACCAGCGCCCACTCGTCGGCGAGCAGGCCGATGCGCTCCGACGGCGCCAGCCTCGGCAGGGGATCTGCCAGCGCGGCCACTCCGGCCGCGTCGTAGGCCACCCGGTAGAAGCCGGTGGAGCCGGCGTTGGCGCAGAGCCAGGCCACCTCGCCCTCGCCCGCGAGCGTCACGGCCGCCGCCGCGTCGCGCAGCAGCACCCGCTGCTCCCGGACGCCCCCCGCGTCCTCGTACCGGAGCACCATCGGCACCGGCCACCGCTCGGCCGGATCGCCGGTCACCCCCGGCTCGGAGAAGAAGCGGCGCTGCGCCAGCTCCACGCGCCGCCCCTCCCGCCGCACCTCCAGCAGCGGGTGGCCGGCGCGCCCCACCCAGGCGCCGGCCAGGTCCACCACCGGCTGCCGCGAGGCCTCGGCGAGCGCCCGCCACAGGTCGTCCGCGGCCGCGTTCGCGCGCGCGTGCCGCCGCATGTAGAGCCGGATCCCCTCGCGGAAGGGCTCCGCCCCCAGGTAGCCCTCGATCATCCGGAGGACCGCCCCACCCTTCTCGTAGGTGATGAGGTCGAAGCTCTCGGTCATCTCCTCCGGGTTCCTCACCTCGGCGTGGATGGGGTGGGTCGAGCGCAGGGCGTCGAGGTGCAGCGCGGCCGCCTTGCCGGCGTCGAAGTCGAGCCACACGCGCCACTCCGGCCGCCAGGCGTCGACGATCTTGAAGGCCATCCAGGTGGCGAACGACTCGTTCAGCCACAGGTCGTCCCACCAGCGCATCGTCACCCAGTTGCCGAACCACTGGTGCGCCAGCTCGTGCGTCACCACCTCCGCCACGCGCTTCTTCACCGGGAGCGAGGCGGTGGCGGGGTCGAGCAGCAGCGCCGCCTCGCGGAAGGTGACGAGCCCCGCGTTCTCCATCGCGCCCGCCTCGAAGTCGGGCACGCCCACCTGGTCCAGCTTCCCGAAGGCGTACGGCAGGCCGAAGTAGTCCTCCAGCCGCCCCAGCGACTCCACCGCCACCTCCTGGGCGAAGGCCGTCAGGGCCGCCTTCTGCGGCACCGCCCAGGTGCGCACCGGAACGCCCCGCGCCGCGACGGCGTCGCGCGCCGCGAGGGGCCCGCACACGAGGGCCACCAGGTAGGTGGGCAGGGGCGGCGTCTCCCGGAACTCCACCCGCTGCCGGCCGCCCGCCTCCTCCACGCGCGCGACCGGCCCGTTCGAGAGCAGCGCCAGCCCGGCCGGCGCCTCCACCTCGAGCGTCCAGGCCGCC
>JAJYHA010000460.1 GCA_021784995.1 Myxococcales bacterium | reverse complement strand
GGGATCGTCGCCGCCGCCGGCCTTTACGCCCTCGAGCACAACGTCGAGCGCCTCGCCGAGGACCACGCCAACGCGCGGCGGCTGGGGGCGCTCCTGACGGAGGCGGGCGCGGAGCTCCGTCACCCGGTCGACACCAACCTGATCTTCGCCGCCTTCCCGGGGAGGACGGCCGTCGAGGTGGTGGCGCGCTTCCGCGCCGAGGGCGTCCTGTGCAACCCGGAGGGCTCGCGCCCGGAGCTGGTGCGCTTCGTGACGCACCTCGACGTCCCCGCGCCGGACGTGGAGGAGGCGGCGCGCCGGATCGCGCGCGCGCTGGCCTGATCGACATACAATCGGGAGGTGCGGTGACCTCGACAAAGGCACGCGCGCGTGACAGCCTCGCGCGTGCCAGGGGCCCGGGAGACGCGATGCAGATCAACCTCCGGAAGGCCATGTTCGTGCTGCCGAACCTGTTCACGTGCAGCTCGATCTTCCTGGGGTTCTATGCGATGACGCTGTGCGCCGGCGACGCCTCGCCGGCCGAGCTCAACCAGGCCGCGCTCGCCATCTTCTTCGCCATCTTCTTCGACGCCTTCGACGGGCGCGTGGCCCGGATGACCCGCACGCAGTCGGAGTTCGGCGTCGAGCTGGACAGCCTGGCCGACGTGATCAGCTTCGGCGCCGCCCCCGCGCTGCTCGTCTACAAGTGGGCCCTGGCGCCGCTCGGCTTCGTGGGCTTCTTCCTCTCCTTCGCCTTCGCCACCTGCGGCGCGCTGCGCCTGGCGCGCTTCAACGTGCTGGCGCACAGGGGCGAGAAGGGCTCGTCGCGCTTCTTCGTCGGCCTGCCCATCCCGCTCGCGGCCGGCACGCTGGTCTCGATCGTCATCGCGCACTACCGCGCCTTCGGCTCGATCGGCGACGACGGCACGCGCATCCTCATCGCGGCGGTGGTGGCGCTGCTCGCCTTCCTCATGGTCTCGACCATCCGGTACCGCACCTTCAAGGACGTGCACCTCTCCCGTCGGAGCCTCACCGTCTTCGCGGTCCTCTGCGCCGGGGGTTTGGCCGTCGGGATGGCCACGCGGGCGTCGTTCGTCATGGTGGTCTACATGGGCGCCTACATCGTGATGGGGCTGGCGGAGTGGCTCCTCTCGCGGCGCCGCGCCGAGCCGGCCGTGGCCGCCCTGCCGCCGGCGGTGCGCGCCCAGATCGAGGCCGATCCGGCGCTCGAGCCGGACGACGACGACGTCGAGGCGAAGGCCGAGGGCGACGAGTACATCTAGCCCCTGCTCCCCCGACCGTGCCCGATCCCGCCGCGAGCCCCGCCCCTTCCGCGCCCCGCGCCCGCGCCAAGCGGGGTACGCCCGACGGTCCGCCCGGGCCGTGGGTCCTGGTCGCCGCCTGGGGGCCCTGCGGCTACGTGCCGATCGCGCCCGGCACGGCCGGCACGCTGGGCGCCATCCCGCTCTTCTGGCTCCTCCGGCACCTCCCGCTCCCGCTGTACCTGCTCACGCTGGCGGCGTTCGTGGCGGTCGCCGTCTTCGCGGCCGGCGTCGCCGGGCGCTACTGGAAGGTGGCGGACGCCTCGCCGATCGTCGTCGACGAGGTCGCCGGGTACCTCGTGACCATGGCCCTCGTCCCCTGGTCCTGGGGCGCCGCGGCCGCGGGCTTCCTGCTCTTCCGCCTCTTCGACGTGGTGAAGCCCTGGCCCGCGAGCGCCTTCGATCGCGTGAAGAGCGGGTTCGGCGTGGTCATGGACGACGTGGCCGCCGGCGTGTGGTCGTGGCTCGCCCTGCTGGTCCTGCAGCTCGCGCTCCGCTCCCTCGCCGGCTGCGCCTCGTCCCACTGGTGGTGCCTGGAGCTGCTGCCATGAGCCTCTGCGTCGAGATCCTCTCCACGGGTGACGAGCTGCTGACCGGGCAGATCGTCGACACCAACAGCGTCTGGCTGATGGACCGCCTCTGGGACCTGGGCGTGATGGTGCGGCGCAAGACGCTCGTGGGTGACGACCGGGCCGACCTGCTGGCGGCGCTGGCCGAGACCACCGGGCGCGCCGACGTGGTGGTCATGAGCGGAGGCCTCGGGCCGACCGAGGACGACCTCACCGCCGAGTGCGTGGCCGCCGCCCTGGGCGTCCCGCTCGTCGAGGACGCCGCCTCCCTGGAGGCCATCCGCAGGCGCTTCGAGAAGATCGGCCGCGCCATGACCCCGAACAACGCGAAGCAGGCGCGCTTCCCGCGCGGCGCGTCCATCCTGCCCAACCGGTTCGGGACCGCGCCGGGGTTCCGGGTGACGCTGGGGAGGGCCGAGCTGGTGTGCCTGCCCGGCGTCCCGGTGGAGTACCGCGGCCTCTGCGAGGAGGTGGTGCTGCCGCGCCTCGCCGCGCGCGTCGGCGACGTCCCGGCGGCCCGGCTGGTGAAGCTCTTCGGCGTCCCCGAATCGCACGCCGACCAGGCGATGCGCCCGGTCATGGACGCGCCGGAGAACGCGGGCGTGCGCTTCGGTTACCGCGCGCACTGGCCGGAGATCCACGTCAAGTGGAGCGTGCCGGGCCCCGCCGCCGGCGAGCGCGCCGACCGCATCCTCGAGGTGGTGCGCGGCATCTTCGGCGACAGGATCTTCGCGACCGGCAAGGAGGAGCTGGCGCCGCTCGTCGTCGAACGGCTCGCCGCGCGCGGGGAGCGGGTGGCCGTGGCCGAGAGCTGCACCGGCGGGCTGCTGGCCGAGCTGCTGACGGCCGTCCCCGGGGCCTCGGCCGTGTTCGACCTGGGCGTCGTCGCCTACGCGAACGCCATGAAGACGGCGCTGGTCGGCGTGCCGGAGGCGCTGCTGGGGGCGCGCGGCGCCGTCTCGGAGCCCGTCGCCCGCGCGCTCGCGGAGGGCGCGCGCGCCCGCGCCGGGGCGGCGTGGGGCGTCGGGATCACCGGCATCGCCGGCCCCACCGGCGGCACGCCCGAGAAGCCGGTCGGCACCGTCCACCTCGCGATCGCCGGCGCCCACGGCACGACGGCCTGGGAGCGCCACCACTTCGGCGACCGCGATCGCGTGCGACGAACCGCCGCCTACGACGCGCTGAACCAGCTGCGGCTGCTCGCCCGCTGACGCGCCCGGCGGCGCGCGACGGGACGAGGTGGTCGAGGACCGGCGCGACGGGGACGGCGTGGGTTAGGATCCCGGGCGTGGCCGCCATCGACGACGCGACGCTCGAGCTCCTCCGGCGCCGTTCCGGGCTCTCCATCGACCTCGAGGGCAGGCTGTGCCACCGCGGCGAGCCCATCACGCACGCGCGGACCCTGGAGGTGCTCTGGCGGTCGCTCGAGCGGCAGCCCGACGGCCGCTACCTGGTGCGGGTGGGCCGCGAGAGCGGCTACGTGCACGTGGAGGACGCGCCCTACGGCGTGCGCGGCCTCACCTTCCCCGGGGGCCGGCCCACGCTCCACCTGAGCGACGGCTCGACCGAGCCGCTCGATCCCACCACCCTGCGCGTCGATCGGGAGGGGGTGCTCCACTGCACGGTGAAGGGCGACCACCGCGCCCGGTTCACGCGCTCGGCCCAGGTGGACCTCGGGCTCGCGCTGGAGGAGGACCGGGCGGCGCCGTCCGGGTTCGCGCTGCGCCTGGACGGCCGCTCCTACCCGGTCGCGACGGAGTGACCCGGCCGGTCGCCGGCGGGGTGGCCCGCCGGGGACCGCGGGCGACGCCCGCGACGGGCGCGGTCAGGCGGCCGACGCGGACGCCGCGCCGGGCGGCGCCTCGGGCGGCGCACGCAGCCGGGAGACGAGGCCCTCCAGCGCGGCCGGGTGCTCCCGGAGCCAGTCGGCGGCGCGCTCGCGGCCCTGGCCGATGTGCTCCCCGCCCAGCGCGAAGTGCGCGCCCGACCTCTCGACCAGGCCGCGCTCCACGCCAAGGTCGAGCGCCTCGGCCGTCCGGTCGACCCCGACGCCGTACCGGATGTCGAACTCGGCCTCGCGGAACGGGGGCGCCACCTTGTTCTTCACGACCTTCACGCGCGTGCGGTTGCCGACCACCTGCTCGCCCTCCTTCAGCTGCCCGATCCGGCGGATGTCGAGGCGGACCGAGGCGTAGAACTTGAGCGCGTGCCCTCCGGTGGTCGTCTCGGGGTTGCCGAAGACGACGCCGATCTTCATCCGGATCTGGTTGATGAAGACCACGGTGGCCATGTTCCGCGCCACCACCGCCGTGAGCTTGCGCAGCGCCTGGCTCATGAGGCGCGCCTGGACGCCCATGTGCGCGTCCCCCATCTCGCCCTCGATCTCGGCCCGGGGCACCAGCGCGGCCACGGAGTCGACCACGACGAGGTCCACGGCTCCGGAGCGCACGAGCTGCTCGCCGACCTCGAGCGCCTGCTCGCCGGTGTCGGGCTGGGACACCAGGAGGTCGGCCAGGTTCACGCCCAGCCTGCGGGCGTAGGCCACGTCGAGCGCGTGCTCGGCGTCGATGAAGGCGGCGACCCCGCCGGCCCGCTGCGCCTCCGCGATGGCGTGGAGCGCGAGCGTGGTCTTGCCCGACGACTCCGGGCCGAAGATCTCGATCACGCGCCCCCGTGGGAGCCCACCCACGCCGAGCGCCCGGTCGAGCGCGATCGACCCGGAGGAGGTCACCGCGACCGGCGGCGCGTCGCCGTCCGTGCCCAGGCGCATGACGCTGCCCTTGCCGAACTGCTTCTCGATGGCGCCCAGCGCGGCGCCCAGCGCCTTCATCCTGTCGGTGAGCTTCGACATGCGTCCCCCTCGCCCGCCGCGCGGGCCGTGGTCGTGCCGCGCGGGACCGCGCGGCGTGTCACGCGCGCCGATCGAGCGCGCGGTACTGCACCGCCTCCGCGAGGTGCACCGGCCGGATGGCCTCGCTCCCCGCCAGGTCGGCGATGGTCCGGGCCACGCGCAGGATCCGGTCGTGCCCCCGGGCCGAGAGCCCGAGCTTCTCCGCCGCGCTCGCGAGCAGGGCCCGCCCACCGGCGTCGAGCGCACAGTGGAGGCGGAGCGCCGACCCCCTGAGGCGCGCGTTCACCACCGGGAGTCCCGCCCGCTCGCTCGCGGCGGCGCGCGCCGCCTGGAGCGCCCGGGCGGCGCACACGCGGGCGCGGACCGACTCGCTCCGCTCGGGCTCGCGCGTGGCCGCGAGCACCTCCGGCGGCACCG
>JAJYHA010000156.1 GCA_021784995.1 Myxococcales bacterium | reverse complement strand
CTCCTCGGCCCGGCGGTCGAAGGAGGTGATCACGAGCACCTCCTCCAGCTTCGTCACGTCCACCGCCGGCTTGACGGCGGCGCGCTGGTAGAGGCCCTGGCCGGCGCGCCGCAGATCGGTCACGATCCCCACCGGCAGGCCGCGCGGGAAGACGCCGTCGGTCCCCGAGGTGACGAGCAGGTCACCGTCCACCACGTCGTCCGAGCGCAGCGCGTACTCGAGCCGGCAACCGTACGGCGAGCCGGTGCCACGCACGTTGGCGCGCGCGCGGGAGCGCTCGACCACCGCCGCGATGGAGCTGTTCCGGTCGGAGAGGACCAGCACGTCGGCGGTGCCACCCGTGACCGCGTACACGCGGCCCACCGCACCCTGGCCGGTGACGACCGGCATCATGCGCTCGATGCCCTGGTCTGCCCCGCGATCGACGGTGAGGAGCTGCATTCCCTTCGGGTCGAGCCGCACGCCGATGACGCGCCCGCCGACCAGCGTACGATCGGGCGCCTCCCGGGCAAAGGCCAGGAGGCGGCGCAGCCGCTCGTTCTCCGCGCGCGTCCGCTGGAGCTCGAGGCGGTCCAGCTCCAGGCGCTCGACCGTCTGACCGAGGAGGGCGGCGCGCTCGTGCGCTCCGTGGAGGGCGACGTAACCGTGCCAGACGTCACCCGCCTTCACGGCCACCCACCCGGCCCCCTTCTCGACCGGCCCCACCACCGTGAGCAGGGCGCGATCGAGGCCGGAGCGCTCGCTCGGGTGCTTGGCGTGGGCGAAGTAGGCGCCCAGCGGGACGAGCACGAGGAGAGCGACGACGATGAGCTCGCGGTAGCGCTTCAGCAGTCCGCCCAATCCGGCTCCAGCCCGAGGCCGCAAACGCCCCGCGATCCCAAAAACCCTTGCATTTTAGCCCATGTTGCGTAGGGTGTTCAACCTTCCTGAGCGGCCACCCTCCATGGTGTCGCCGCGTGAACAACCTGGAGCGGCGTTCCATGCTCGACACCCTGAGGGCGAACTCTCGCAGCGTCCTCACGTACGTCCTGTTCGGCATCATCATCGTGGTCTTCGTCATCTCGTTCGGACCGGGCTCGCGCGGGTGCACCGGCGGCACGAGGAGCGAGAGCTGGGCCGCCAAGGTGGACGGCAAGTCCATCAGCCCCACCGACTTCGACGAGCAGTACGGGCAGCTGGCGCGCCTCTACCACCAGCAGGCCGGGGGAGACCCGGGAGGGGCCCTCCAGCTCCGGCTCCGTCAGATGGCGATGGACCAGGTGATCCAGCGCGCGCTCATCGAGGAGCAGGCGCGGCGCGAGGGCATCGTCGTCACCGACGACGAGGTCTCTTCCGCCATCAAGGCCATCCCCGCCTTCCAGACCGGCGGCCAGTTCGACCTCGATCTCTACAAGCGCGCCGTCTCCGGCGCCTACGGGACCCCCGGCAACTTCGAGGCGCGCATGCGGCGCGACCTGGCCTACCAGAAGATGGTGACGCTGCTCCGGAGCTCCGTGCGGGTGACGGACGACGAGGTGAAGGAGGCGTGGCTGGCGGACAACGACCGCGTCGACCTCGAGGTCGTCCGCTTCCCGATCCAGGCGGCGCGCCTGGCCGTCGTCCCCTCCGACGCCCAGGTGCAGGCGACGCTGGCGCACGACGGCGCCCGGATCGAGCAGTACTACAAGGACAACCCGGGCCGGTTCGACCGCAAGAAGCGCGTGCACGCCCGCCACGTCCTCGTGCGCGTCGATCCCAAGGCGGGCGCCGCGGATCAGGAGGCGGCGCGGAAGCGCATCGACGCGGCGGCCGAGCGCGTGCGCAAGGGCGAGGACTTCGCGAAGGTCGCGTCGGAGATGTCCGAGGACCCGGGCTCCAAGGCGCACGGCGGCGATCTGGGCTTCTTCGGCCCGGGCGTGATGGCGAAGGAGTTCGAGGACGCCGCCTTCGCCCTCCACGCGGGGCAGGTCTCGGCGCCGGTGCGCACGCCCTTCGGCTGGCACCTCATCAAGGTCGAGGAGGTGCAGGAGCCACAGGTCATACCGCTCGAGAAGGCCCGCCCGGAGATCGCGCGCGAGCTGGCCGGCGACGACCTGGCGCGGAAGCTCGCCATGGAGCGGGCCACCGAGGTGCTCGGCAAGCTGCAGGCCGGCCGGAGCCTGACCGAGGTGCTCCCGGCCGACGCCCGGGGCAGGTACGCGCCGGTGAAGCTCGGGGCGCAGGTCGTCAAGCCGGAGGAGACGGGCCCCTTCACGGCGAGCAGCGCCCCCGACGTCCCCCGGATCGGACCGGCGCCGCAGCTCTTCGCCGACGCGCTGAAGGCCAGCACCGGCCAGGTCCTCGGGAAGGTCTACGAGACGCCCGCCGGACCGGTGGTGGCGCGCGTCAAGGAGCGGCAGCGCCCCGACCCCGCCAGGTTCGCGGCGCAGCGGAACGAGACGGAGATGCGGCTCCGGCTGCGCCGGGAGTCCGACCTGGAGCGCGCCTGGGTGGAGGATCTCCGCAAGCGGGCCCGCATCGAGACCAACCAGCAGTTCGTCCTGGGCACGGCGCGCGGCCCCTCGGTGGACCTGGACTGACGGCGTCGGCGGGCGACGAGCCGGCGAGTCACCCCGGCCCGCCACCCGTGGCCACGACGTCCCGGCCCGCCTCCTTGGCGCGGTACATGGCGCCGTCGGCGGCCAGCAGGAGATCCTCGGGCGTCTCGCCGTCCTCCGGCCAGGTGGCGACGCCGAAGCTCGCCGTCACGCGGAGCGCGAGGTCGCGGCCGCCCGAGAAGGGGTGCTCCCGGAGGGCGATCCGCAGCCGCTCCGCCGCGCGGATCGCCTGCTCGCGTGAGGCCTCGGGCAGCACCACCACGAACTCGTCGCCGCCGTAGCGCACCGGGACGTCCATGGACCGCAGCACGGCCCGCATCACGGCGCCGACCTCGCGCAACAGCTCGCTGCCCACCGGGTGGCCGTACTCGTCGTTCACGGCCTTGAACCGATCGAGGTCGAAGAAGAGCACCGAGAGCGGCCGGTGGTAGCGGGCCGCGCGTGCCACCTCCGCGTCGAGCGCTCGCCGGAGGTGCCGTGCGTTGTAGAGCGCCGTGTGGTCGTCGACGAGCGTCAGCTCGCGGACGCGCTCGAAGTTGCGGGCGTTCGAGAGCGCGATGGCGGCGTAGTCGGCCAGACCGCCCAGGGTGCGCAGATCGTCGGCCCGGTACGGCTCGCCCTCCCGTGACGCCACGGCGACGACGCCCAGCGCCATCCCCACCGCCCGGAGCGGAACCGCCATGTACGCGCGGGGTCCGCCGGGCGGCGCCGGGTCCACCTCGGCCGCGAAGCGCGGGTCGCGCCGCGCGTCGTCGAGCAGCACCGGCTGGCCGGATGCGGCCACGCTGCCCGCGATCCCGGCGCCGAGCGCCACCCGCTTCCCGCGCAGGTGGCTGGCGCCCTCGCCCACCGCCAGGTGCACCTCGAGGTCGCCACGCACCTCGTCGGCGAGCAGCAGCGCCCACGCGGCCGGCCGGAACGCCTCCCCGACCTTCTCCAGCACGATGTCGAGGACCTCGCGCGGATCCAGCGTGCTGGTGAGGCGCCGCCCGGCGTCGTTGAAGGCCTTGAGGCCCTCGACGGCCCGGCGAAGCTCGCGCAGCAGCTCCAGGGAGTCCATGATTGCCGACGTTCCTCGTAGCAATCGTCGGTGCGTCGAGTCAAATTCGACCCCATGGTGCTGACCCTCGCCTCCCGGAGTCCCCGCCGTCGCGAGCTGCTCGCCCAGCTCGGGCTCCAGCTCGACGTCCGCCCCGCCGACACCGACGAGACACCGCTCCCGGCCGAGCCCCCGGAGGACTACGTCCTGCGCGTCGCGTGCGAGAAGGCGCACGCGGTCGCCGGGGAGACGGTGCTGGCGGCCGACACCACCGTCGTGCTCGAGGGCGCGGTGCTCGGCAAGCCGCGCGACGCCGACGACGCCGCGCGCATGTTGCGGGCCCTCTCGGGCCGGCGGCACGAGGTGGTGACGGGCGTCTGCGCGCGGCGCGGCGCGCGGGAGGAGCGGGCCGTGGCGACGACGGGCGTCGAGCTGCTGGCGCTCACCGAGGCCCAGATCGCCTGGTACGTGGCCACCGGCGAGCCGCTCGACAAGGCCGGCGCCTACGCGGTCCAGGGCGTGGCCGGCGCCTTCGTTGCGCGGGTCCACGGCAGCATCTCGAACGTGATCGGCCTGCCGCTGGCCGAGACGCTGGGGCTCCTGTCGCGCCTCGGCTACCGGCTCCCGTGGCAGCGGGAGGAGCGATGACGGCCCTCGCCGAGCGCCTGGCCCACGTGCGCGCCGGGATCCCCCCGGGCGTCACCCTGGTCGCGGTCTCGAAGACGCAGCCTGCGGAGGCCATCCGGGAGGCTCACGCGGCCGGGCAGCGCGACTTCGGGGAGAACTACGCGCAGGAGTGGCGCCAGAAGGCCGACGCCCTCGCCGACCTGCCCGACCTGGTGTGGCACTTCATCGGCGCGCTCCAGACGAACAAGGTGAAGTACCTGGCCGGGCGCGTGGGGTGGGTCCACACCGTCGACCGGCTCTCGCTCGCGGAGGAGCTGTCGCGGCGCTCCGCCGCGTGCGGCGCGACGACGCGCATCCTGCTCGAGGTGAACGTGGGCGGGGAGGCGTCCAAGGCGGGTTGCCCGCCCGGCCAGGTCGCGGCGCTGGCGGACGCGGTCGCGGCGCTGCCCGGGCTCGCCCTGCGCGGGCTCATGTGCATCCCGCCGGCCGTGGGCGATCCACGCCCGCACTTCGCGGCGCTCCGCACGCTGCGCGACGGCTTGCCGCTGCCCCTCCCCGACCTCTCGATGGGGATGAGCGGCGATTACCCCCTGGCCATCGCCGAGGGCGCGACCCTGGTTCGGGTCGGGACGGCCATCTTCGGGGCGCGCCCGGCGCGCTGACCGGCGCCCGGGCGGCGCGACCCTGCGACGGCGTGGCCGGCGAGCGCTCCTGCGCTATGCTCGTGCCATGGGCGGGCGACGCGTGGGTGGGCGTGGGGGCGTGCTCCGGGGAGGGGCCCCGGGCGCAGCCCGACCCGCGACCCGGAGACGGGCCCTCGCGCCGCCGGGCGGGCCACGCTCGTGACGCGGCACGCCGCCCTCGCGCTGGCCCTGGCCACGATCGCCGCCGTCCCGGCGCC
>JAJYHA010000218.1 GCA_021784995.1 Myxococcales bacterium | reverse complement strand
CGCGTGCGAGGCGGCCGCCGCCGGCCCGAGCGGCGCCGGGTCGTCGCTCAGCGCGGCCAGCCGCTCGCGCTCGTCGGGTGTGAAGCGTGCCTGCGGCATGGCGTTCACGACGAGCGCCGCGCGCGCGATGCCCAGCACGCCGCGCACGGCGGCGTCGAGCTCGATCGCCTCGTTGACCGGCATCTCCTCGGGCAGCGTCACGATCGAGAGGGAGGTGATCCCGGGATCGACGAGCAGGGCGTGCATCCACTCCGCGTCCCGCCGCAGCGGTCCGGGCGGGACCGTGTCGAGCAGGACGGCCGGGACGCGGAGGAGCTGGAGGGCGTGCCCGGTGGCGGGCGCGTCCAGGATCACCCGATCCCACCGCGGCCGCCCGCCCTCCCGGGACCGCACCTCGTGCAGGATCTTCCCCAGCATCACCAGCTCGGCCAGCGAGGGGATCACGCGCAGGAAGTAGCGGACCACGCGGTTCTCGAACACGGCGTCGTAGAGGCTCCGGAACCTCAGCACCATCGTGCCGTACTCGCGCATGGCCTCGCGCGGGGTGACGTTGACGGTGAAGAGGCCGGGCAGCACCTCGTGCACGGTCGGGCCCGACGGCGTACCGCCGAGGAGGGGCGCCACCCGCTCCTGCGCGTTGACCTCGCACACGAGCACGCGCAGCCCCCGCCTGGCGGCGAGGAGCGCGAGGGCGGCGGAGAGGGTGGACTTGCCGACCCCGCCCTTCCCGGTCACGACGTGGAGCCGGCGATCGAAGAGGGCGAGCCCTGGCACGACGCTTGACAAGCTAATGACCACGGGGTGAGAAGTCCATCATGATCGAGGAGCTGCTCAGGAGCCCGATGCTGCGGAGGGCGCTCGCCGTGGGTGAGGAGCGGATGGGCAAGGTGGTCACGCAGCTCCTCTCGAGCCAGCGCGTCGTGCTGGGCGTGCAGGCGGTGGTCACCTCCGCCCTCGGCGCCCGATCGACCCTCGACCGCGGCGTGCGGACGGCCCTGCAGGCGGTGAACCTCCCGACCACCGGCGACGTGGCGGAGCTGCGGCGCAAGCTGGCGGAGCTGGAGGAGCTGATCGACGGCCTCGCGGCCAGGGTGGAGCAGGGCGACGGCCGCGGCGCGGCGCCCGCGGACGTCGACCCGCGCCCGCCGGGCGGCCACGCCTGAGGCGGCTCGACGTGCGGCGCATCGCGTTCGTCAACGAGAAGGGCGGCACCTGCAAGACCACGCTGTGCGTGAACGTGGCGGCGTGGCTCGCCAGCCGTCGAGGGCGCCGGGTGCTGGTGGTGGACGTGGACACGCAGGGCCACGCCGGGAAGTCGCTGGGCGTCGACGTGCGCGGGCTGCAGCCGAACCTCCGCGACCTGCTGCTCGGGACCGCGCCGCTCGGGGCCGTGGTGCGCCCGACCGCCGTCGAGGGCCTCGACCTGCTCCCGGCCGGCAAGGATCTGGCCACGTTCCCGGTGGAGGTGGCGGCCCGACCGGACCGCGCCGAGCGGCTCGGCGCGGTGGTGGACGCGCTCCCCGCCGGCCGCTGGGACATGGTGCTCTTCGACGCGCCGCCCTCGGTCTCGCTGCTCACCGAGAACGTGCTGCGCGCCGCGACCGAGGTGGTGATCCCGGTGGCGCTCACCTACCTGGCGCTCGACGGGTGCGCCGAGATCCTGGAGAGCCTGGCGCGGCTCCGGGCCGAGCGCGGCCGGGCGCCCGCGGTGTCGCTCGTGGTCCCGGCCCTCTACCGCAAGACGCAGCTCGCCGACGCCATCATGGCCAAGCTGCGCGAGCGCTTCCCGGAGGCGCTCTCGCGCACCGTGCTCGGCTGGTCGGTCAAGGTGGACGAGGCGCAGAGCCACGGCCGCACCGTCTTCGAGTACGCGGCCCGCTCCGGCGGCGCGCGCGCCCTCGCGGCCCTGGCGGACGAGCTGCTGGAGCGCGCGCCGGCCGCGGCGCCGGCTCCGGCCGCCGGGGAGGCTTGACCTACCTCCGCTCGAGCTCCTCGAGCTTCCTCTCGATCTGGGCGATCCGATCGGCGAGGGTCGCCAGGTCGCGGCGCACGTCGGAGAGGCTGCTCATCCCGTCCATCGCGGTCCGGACCCGCTCGTCGACGCGCCGCTGGAACTGCGCCACCGCCTCCTGCGAGGCCGCCACCAGGTCCTTGGCGCGGTCGCCGGTCTGCTGGCCGGTCTTGAGGAGCGTCTGGACCCGCTGCTCCGCCGCCTGCCGGACCGCCTCGACGCGCCCGCGCAGCTCGGCCTGCGTGTCCTCGACGAGCTGCGCCGCGCGCTCGCCGCCGTACCGGATCAGGTCCTTCAGGGTCCGGAGGCTCATCTTCGACGTCTTCTTCTCCTCCTCGAAGATGATCTGCGCCAGCGTGACGCTGGTGAGGTCCTCCTTGGTGCTGTTGTCGAGGACGCGCACCTCGACGCCGGCCTTCACCATCCCGCCGATCTCGTCCAGCGTGACGTAGCGCGACTCCACCGTGTCGTAGAGCTTGCGGTTGGTGTAGCGCTTGATGATCTTCGGTTCGCGGGGCGTCGCCGCGCTCTCGGGCTCGGATCCGGGCGGGAGCTCTTCGGCCATGATGGAGTCCTCGGAGGAGGATGCGAGGAGGATGCGGGCGTGGATCGATTCTTCGTTCGGGCCTCGCGCGTGTCAAGGACTACCGGCGCGCGGCGAGGCCACGACCCGGCGAGGGAAGCGCCGCGCAGCGGGGCGCTCCCGCCGTGCGGTCGGCCCGCTCAGGCCTTCTTCCTGGCGGCGGCGGCGCCCGTCGCCTTCGCGGCGCCGTTCGGGAGCTGCCCCGGGTCGGCGCCCTGCGCCGGCTTCGGCGTCACGTCGATCGAGTCATCCTCGTCGTGCGACGACTTCTTGAAGTTCCGGATCCCCTTCCCGAGCGCGTCCCCGAGCTGCGGGATCTTGTTCGCGCCGAAGACCAGCACGAGCACGATCAGGATGATCAGCACTTCAGGCAATCGGAGTCCCATGCGGGCTATCCTAGCGCCCGGCCGATGAGGGTGCCAGGCACACGCGTGACGTCCGCCGGCTCGCGAGAGGGAGCCCCGCTCGTCCTGGGGCACCGGGGCGCCAGCGCCGAGGCGCCGGAGAACACGCTGGCCGCGTTCCGGCTCGCGGTCGAGCAGGGGGCGGACGGCGTCGAGCTGGACGTGTGGCGCTGCCGCAGCGGCGAGGTCGTGGTCCACCACGACCCCGACCTCCGGCGGACGGCGGGGCTGCCGCTCCGCGTGCAGGCCGCCGCCTGGCAGGAGCTGCGCCGCGCGGACGTCGGCGCCTGGCGCGGGCCGCGATTCCGCGGCGAGCGGGTGCCGCTGCTGGCCGAGGTGCTGGAGGCCGTGCCGGGTGCCCTGGTCAACGTGGAGCTGAAGTCGAGCGGCCTCCCCGACGCGGGGCTGCCGGCGGCGGTCGCCCGGGTGGTGCGCTCGGCGCGCGCCTCGGACCGCTGCATCCTCTCCTCCTTCGATCCGCTGTTGCTCGCCCTGCTGCGTGCGCGCGCGCCGTCGCTGCGCCGGGGCCTGCTCATCGCCGACGAGCGGGGCTGGCGAGTCCGCGACCGGGTGGGACGCCTCCTGCTGCGCCCCGCCGCGGTGCACCCGCAGGCGCGCCTCGTGGACGCGCGCGCCGTCGCGGACTGGCGCGGCGCCGGCCTGGCGGTGAACGTGTGGACGGTGGACGCGCCGTCGGAGCTGGTGCGGCTCGCCGGCCTGGGCGTCTCCGCCGTCATCACCAACCAGCCGGCGCTGGCTCGCCGGGTCCTCCGTGGCCGGTCGCCGTGAGGGCTCCCGCCGCGGAGCTCCGCGGCGCAGTCACCGGTACGGGGGCGCGGGCGGGAGCCGCTCCTGCAGCTCCTCCGGCGTGCCGGCCGGCAGGCCGCAGGCGCCGCGCCGGCAGGGGTAGGCCGTGGCGCGCCCGTCGATCGGCGCGCGGTCGCGCGCCGCCGGGACGAGGGCGCGGAGGGCCTCCAGCGCCGCGCCCTCCTCCGCGCCGGTGAGGAGGTGGTTGGGCAGGAACCGCGCGCGGAGCGCCGCCGCGAGCGGGCCGGGGTCCCCGCCCCGCGGCCACAGCAGCACCACCGCTCCGCCGCCTTCCGTCCAGGCGTCGAGCGCGAGCAGCAGCTCCGTGAGCGCCGCCGGCCGCTCGGCCAGCGACGGCGCGTACCAGCGCAGGGCGCGATCGGCCACCTCGCCCCAGCGCGCGTCGCCGGTCAGCGCCTCGAGCCGCAGCGCGCAGAGCAGCGCCACCGAGGCGCCGGACGGCTCCGCGCCGTCGTGGGCGGGCTTCTCGCGGGCGATGAGGCGCTCCTGGTCCGTCCCCGCCGTGAACCAGCCGCCGCGCGGATCGGCGAAGAGGCGCTCGGTCTCCCCGGCCAGCTCCACGGCCTCCGCCAGCCAGCGCGGCTCGAAGGTGGCCTGGTGCAGCTCCAGGAGGGCCTGCACCAGGAAGGCGTGATCCTGCAGGAATCCCGGCGGGCCGGTCACGCCGTCGCGCCACGAGCGCGCGAGGCGGCCGCCGGGGCGCATGCGCTCGAGCGCGAAGACGGCCGCGCGCCGGGCCGCGGCCACGTAGCGCGGCTCGGCGAGCGCGCGACCGGCGAAGGCGAGCGCCGCGACGGCGAGCCCGTTCCAGGCGGTGACGACCTTGTCGTCGCGGAGCGGCGGTACGCGAAGGGCGCGGGCCTCGTACAGCCGCGCCCGGGCGGGGGCGAGCGCCTGCCAGCGCTCCTCGTCGGGCCGCGGCACCCAGAGGACGTTCCGCCCCTCGAAGTTGCCCTCCGGCGTGACGCCGTGGAAGGCGGCGAACTCCTCCGCCTCCGCGCCCAGCACCTCCCGGATCTCGCGCGCGTCCCAGAGGAAGAAGCGCCCCTCCTCGCCCTCGGAGTCCGCGTCGGTCGCCGCGTGGAGCGCGCCCTCGGCGGAGGTCATCTCGCGGAGCAGGTAGTCGAGCGTCTGGCGCGCCACGCGCGCCAGATCCCGGCGGTGCGTCACCTGCCACGCCTCGACGTAGGCCGTGGCGAGGAGCGCGTTGTCGTAGAGCATCTTCTCGAAGTGCGGCACGAGCCAGCGCTCGTCCGTGGAGTAGCGGTGGAACCCGCCGCCGAGCTGATCCATGAGACCGCCCGCCGCCATGCGCTCCAGCGTGTGGAGCGCCATGTGGAGCGACTCCGGCGCGCCCGTCCGGCGGTGGTGCC
>JAJYHA010000006.1 GCA_021784995.1 Myxococcales bacterium | reverse complement strand
CCCCGCTGGGCGACCGGATGGAACGGCGCCTGCACCCGTAGCAGCTGTGGTCTGCGCGCTCACGTCACGTGCTCCTCGATCGATGAGACACCGGGCAAAGGGGAAGACGGCGGGCTCGTGGCGCTGCACGCGCGCGAGGTGGACCGCGGCTACTCGCTGGCGGGGGTGAGCCGGTTCCGCGCCAGCGTCTTCAAGCAGCGCGGGAGCTGGGGCGCTGTGATGCGCGTCGTCCCCTTCACCGTCCCGGCGCTGGAGGCGCTCGACCTCCCGCCCGTGGTGCGGACCGTGGCCGACGCCCGGCGCGGCCTCGTGCTCGTCACCGGCGCCACCGGCCAGGGCAAGTCCACCACCATCGCCGCGCTCGTCCAGCACGTCGTGCAGCAGCAACGCCTGCACGTGATCACGGTCGAGGATCCGATCGAGTTCCTCTTCCCGCCCGGGAAGGGGCTCGTGATCCAGCGCGAGGTCGGCACGGACACGCTGGGCTACGCCGACGCGCTGCGCGCCGCGCTGAGGCAGGACCCGGACCTGATCGTGGCGGGGGAGCTGCGCGACCGCGCCTCGGCCGAGATCTGCCTCAAGGCGGCGGAGACGGGACACCTCGTCCTCACCTCGCTCCACACGCCGGACGCCGTCCGCGCGCTCGGCCGCGTGGTGGGGCTCTTTCCGGCCGACGAGCAGGCGACCGCCCGGGCGCGCCTGGCCGACGTGCTGCAGGCGGTCGTCTCGCTCCGCCTCCTGCCCCGCTGCGACACGGCGGGCGTCACGCCGGCCGTCGAGGCGCTCCTCGCCACGTCCGCCGTGCGGGACGCGATCGCCGAGGGGGGGGCGCGGCTGCACGGCCTCGACGCCTACCTGGCCCAGGCCGGCGCCGAGCTCGGCATGCAGCCGCTCGACGACGACCTGGCGCGCCTCTGCGCCGCGGGCCGCATCTCGCAGGAGGTGGCGCTGGCGAACGCCCGGGACCGCCCGGGCCTCACGCGGCGGCTCGGCACGACGGAGGGGGCGCGACAGGCGTGACCCCGACCCAGGGCCAGGCGGCGGCGCGCGTGCTGGTGATCGGCGACGACGCCGAGCTGGTGGCCGTCCTCTGCCTGCACCTGCCGCGGGGCGGGTACGCACCGGTCTGCCTCCCCGGCCCCGAGCTGGCGCCCGAGATCCTCCCCCGGGTCGAGCCGCACGCCGTCGTCCTGGTCCTGCCGGTGACGCCGTCGGCCTCCTGGGGACCCGCCCTGACCTCCGCCGCATCGGCGGCCCAGGCGGGCGTCCGCGTGGTGCTCGTCGCGCCGGTGCGCGACGTCGTGGAGCCCCTCGCCGCGGCCGCGGGGGCCGAGCGGGCGCTCTCGCGCGCCGAGGTGCTGGCGCGCCCGCTCTCGGTCCTCGACGGCATGCCGGCCCACGCCGGCCCCCCGCCGCTCCCGCCCCGGCCCATGGTCGCCGCCCACCGCACGGCCGGCGCGCGCCCCGGCTCGGCGACCGCAGGGCTCGCCGGGACCGGGCCGGGGACGGGGCGGACGGCGACGACGCCGGGCAGCTCGGCCCCGGCGCTCGAGGGCCGCGCCCCCATCGACCTGGAGTCGCTCCTCCCGGAGACGAGCGGCGGCGCCCCGGCGCAGACGCCCCGCGCGACCCGCGTCGAGGTGAACGTCAGCCTCGTGTCGGAGCACAACTTCTTCGTGGGCTCCTCCCGGCGCATCGACTCGGGAGGCGTGTTCATCGCCACCATGCTCCCGCCCCCCGTCGGCACGCCGCTCACGGTGCGCCTCGGGCTCCCCGACGCGCGGAAGCTCGAGGTCGCCGGCGAGGTGGTGTTTCTCCGCGACCGGGCGGCGGTCGCGGGCCGGCAACCGCCCGGGTGCGGCGTGCGGCTCCGGGACCTCCCGGCCTGGGCCGTGGAGGCCATCGCGCTCTTCCTGGCGGCGCGCCCCCCCATCGTCCACGCGCCCTGAGCGCGATCGGGGAGCGGCGCCTACTCCTCGACCGGGCGGTCGGTGCGGCGAACGCCCAGCAGGTAGGGCTCGATGAACGGGTCGAGGTCGCCGTCCAGGACGTCCTCCACGCGGCCCGTCTCCACACCCGAGCGGAGGTCCTTGACCAGCCGGTAGGGCGCGAGGACGTAGCTCCGGATCTGCGACCCGAAGTTGATGTCCTTCTTCGCCGCCTCCACGGCGTCCCGCGCGGCCTTGCGCTTCGACTCCTCGTGCTCGTAGAGGCGCGATCGCAGGATCTTCCAGGCCACGGCGCGGTTCTTCTGCTGGCTCCGCTCGTTCTGCACCGCCACCACGATCCCGGTCGGCAGGTGCGTGATGCGCACGGCCGAGTCGGTCTTGTTCACCTTCTGGCCGCCGGCGCCGGAGGAGCGGTAGGTGTCGATGCGGACGTCGGCCTCCTTGATGTCGATGACGATGTCGTCCTCGATCTCCGGCGTGACGTCGACCGCCGCGAAGCTGGTCTGGCGCCGCGCCGCCGCGTCGAAGGGGCTGATGCGCACCAGGCGGTGCACGCCCTTCTCCGCCTTCAGGTAGCCGTAGGCGTGGTCGCCACGGGCGATGAAGGAGGCGGAGGAGATCCCAGCCTCCTCCCCGGCCACGAGGTCGGCCGGCTCCACCTCCCAGCCGCGCCGCTCGCAGTAGCGCGTGTACATGCGGTAGAGCATGGCCGCCCAGTCCATCGCCTCGATGCCGCCCGCGCCGCTCTTCACCTCGACGATCGCGCCGGCCCGGTCGTGCGGCCCCGAGAGCATTCGCTCGAACTCCAGGTGCTCGACCTGGCGCCGGACCTCCGCCACCTGCTCGGCCGCCTCCGCCCGGGCGCCGTCGTCGCCGGCCTCCTCGGCCAGCTCGTGCAGCGCGCGCGCGTCCTCCAGGGCCCGGGACGTGCGGTCGTGGCTCCCGGTGGCGGCCTCGAGCTGCGCCTTCTCCTTCAGGAGCCCCTGCGCACGGGCGTTGTCGCTCCAGAACCCGGGATCCTCCGCCAGGCGGGCGATCTCGCCGGTCCGCGCCCGCTTCCGGTCGAGGTCAAAGCGACCCCCGGAGCGCCTCCAGGCGGCGCGTGAGATCGGTCAGCTGCTCGGCGGTCGGTGCGGCCATGGCCCTGTCCCGGCTCCTTCCGGCGGCGCCCCGCCGCGGCGCCGGAGGAGGGCCGCGGCCAGCGCCGTCACGGCGTACGCGGTCGCGGCGCCGGCGAAGAGGTCGCCGAATGTAGTGTAGAGGGTCCTCCCACGCAACCGCGGGACCTCCGCGATCAGCAGGCGCGGGGGCTCCTCGGGATCGGGCGCCAGGTCGGGATCGACCGGGCCGACCGGGAGGGCGCCCGGGCGCACCTCTCCCGTCGGGTCGATGACGGCCGTGATGCCCGCGTACGCGGGCCGGGCCACCGCCCTGCCCGCCTCGATGGCCCGCATGGCGACCATGGAGAGGAACTGGTACGGCCCGGAGGAGTAGCCGTACCAGGCGTCGTTGGTGGGGTTGAGCAGCAGGTCGGGGTCCTGCGCGGCGTAGGCGACGTTCACCTCCGGGAAGATGGCGTCGAAGCAGATCATGGGCGCCACGCGCACCGGGGGGCCTCGCCCCGGTCCGGGATCGAGCACGAGCACCCGCAGCGCGCTGCCCGGCTGCTGGGGGAGCATGAGCGGCACCACGGAGCGGAGCACGCCGCCGAGGAGCCAGGGGAGCGGCACGTACTCGCCGAACGGGACCAGGTGGTGCTTGGCGTACCGGCCCGCGACCGTCAGGTCGGGGCGCAGGAGCAGGACGCTGTTCGCCCCCTCCTCCGCCCCGCCGCCCTCCGCGCGCCGATCGCGGACCACCACGGCGCCGAGCAGGAGGTGGGCGCGGTGGAGGGGCGCCAGCCCCGGCCCCCGGCCCGCGAGCGAGGTGAGGCCGGGCGGCACCAGGTAGGGGTACGCCGCCTCCGGCCAGGCCACGAGGTCCGCGCCGAGGCGGTCGGCCTCGACCGTCAGCGGGACGTAGCGCTCCAGGATCCGCTCGGCGTAGCGGCGCCCCTCGTTCTTCACCGCCTGGTTCACGTTCCCCTGGACCAGCGCGACCCGCAGCGACGGCGCCGCGGCGACCCGGGCCCGGACGGTCCGCAGGTGCAGCGTGCCGTAGGCGACGACGGCGGCCACGACCAGCGCGGCGGCGCCGGCCAGCCTCCAGGGCGGCGCCCGGCGCGCCAGGATCGCCTGCAGGCAGGCCGCCAGGACGCAGTTCACCAGCACGACGAGCCCCGCGATGCCGTACACGCCGGTCACCGAGGCGAGCTGCGCGACGGTGAGGTGGCGCGCCTGCAGGTAGCCGAGGTCGGCCCAGGGGAACCCGGTGAAGAGGTAGTTGCGCGACAGCTCGGTCGCGACCCAGACCGCCGGCAGGTGCGACCACCAGGGCCAGCCGAGCCGCCGCCGGATCGTCCAGGACGCGGCGAACGCCGCCGCCCAGTGCACGGCGCCGTGGAGCACGAGCAGGCTGAGGCCGATCAGCGCCAGCCCGAGCGGCACGCCACCGAACGCGGTCATGGCGTGGTTCACCCACCAGATGGCGGCGTAGAAGTAGGCCAGCCCCGCCGCCATCCCCAGGCCGAGCGCGCCCCTCCAGCTCCGCGCACGGTCGAGCGCCAGCAGCGCGGGGACGAGGCCGATCCAGGCCAGCCACTCCAGGTGCCCCGCGGGGTCGATGGGCCGGAGCGAGAGCCACGGGATGGCCTGCGGCAGGGCCATCGCCAGCGCGAGGCCCGAGACGAGCGCCAGCAGCGCGCTCACGGCCGGGCGCTCCCCCGCCGGCCGGCGCGCGATCGCGTCCCCGCCCGGCCCCGCCCCAGGGCCGCCGTGACCATCCCCGTCCCCACCAGCCCGTCCTCGGCGGCCGCCATCCTGCGCGCCTCGGCGGGCCGGTGGTGGTCGTGCCCGAGGAGGTGCAGCAGGCCGTGGGCGAGGTAGCGGTCGAGCTCCGCCCCGGCGCTGCTCGCCGCCGCGCGGGCGGCGCGGCGCGCGGTGTCGAGCGAGACGACCACGTCGCCGAGCAGCCCCTGGTGCGGCCGGCCCGGCGGGAACGAGAGCACGTCGGTCGGGCGGTCGATCCCCCGCCAGGCGCCGTTGAGCCGCCGGATGGCGCCGTCGCCCACGACCAGGATCGAGAGCTCCACGTCGTCGAGCCCCAGGGCGGCCAGGTAGCGGCGTGCGCGCGCGCGCAGCCTGCGCGCGGCGCC
>JAJYHA010000280.1 GCA_021784995.1 Myxococcales bacterium | reverse complement strand
GCCGGGGAGCACGCCGAGCATCCCGAGCGCGCGGCGCGGCCCGAGCGGCGCCCCGACCGCCCGGATCGCCCCGACCGCGGCGGCTTCCGCGGGGGTCCCGGCGGTCCCGGCGATCGCAAGCGCGGGTACACCGGCCCGCGGCTCCCCGGCGATCGCGGGCCGCAGCCGCGGCCCAAGGCGCCCGGCGCCCTCACGCACAACCCCTTCGCCGCGCTCGCGCAGAAGATCGAAGGGGCCGGCGAGGCCGCTCAGGCGACCCCGACCCCGACCCCGGCCGCGAGCGAGCCCGTGCCGGGCGCCGCATCCGCGGAGCCGGCGGAGCCGCAGGCACCCGCCACGCCCCACGAGGAGGGATCCACGGCCACGGCCACGACCGTCCCGTCCGGCGGGGAGGCGGCGGTGGCCGCGCCGCCCGCCGAGGCGGCCTCCGTCCCCGGCGAGGGCACCGAGCGCGCCCCGGCTCCCCCTCCTCCGGAGGGTGGCGAGGGCACCGCGTAGCCCGGCCGCGTGCCCCGCGGCTCGCCGCGGGGTGGACGGACGCGGCTGCGATAGAATCGGGGCCTCCCCGACGGAGCGTCCGTGGTCCCCTTCAGCCGCATCGCCGCCATCTTCGACGTCGACGACTCGCTGCTCGACGGCAACGCCGGCACCATCTTCACCTGGTACCTCTACAGCGAGAAGCTGATGCGGCCGGAGATGCGCGCGCGGATCCCGCGCGTCATCTACGAGTACGCACGGCGCCGGCTCACCGAGCAGGACATGGTCGAGGTGGGCTCGCGCAGCCAGCAGGGGCTGCGCGCCGACGAGCTGCGTGCGCACGCGCACGCCTGCTTCCACAAGCACCTGCGCAAGCGGATCACCACCGGCGCGGTGCGGCAGATCCGCAAGCACCTCCTCTCCGGGCACCTGGTGCTCATCGCCTCCGGCTCCCCGCAGTACATCGTGGACGAGTTGGGGAGGCACCTCAGGGTCCACCTGGCGGTCGGCACGCGCGTCCGCATCGTCGACGGCCGCGCGACCGACCAGATCGTGCCGCCGGTGGTCTTCCGGGACGGCAAGCGGGCGGTGGTGGAGCGGCTCGCCGACGCCTACGACGTCGACCTGGCGCGGAGCTTCGCCTACTCCGACTCGGCGGCCGACCTGCCGCTCTTCGAGGCGGTGGGGAACCCCGTGGTGGTGAACCCGAAGGCCTCCTTCAACGCCGTCGCCGATCGCCGCGGCTGGGAGGTGGTGGAGTGGCACGAGCGCACCCGCGGCGCGCTCCCACCCGACAGCGCCGACGAGTGGGGGAGCTGGGACGGGTGACCGCGGCGCGCCCCGGCGCGGCCCGTGGCGCCCGCGCGGAAGGGATCACAGCCGGAAGAGGCGGCGGGCGTTCTCGGTCGTGACGTCGGCCACCTCCTCGACGCTCACGTTCCACAGCGCCGCCACCTGCTCCGCGACGCGCGCGACGTGCGCGGGCTCGTTGCGCTTGCCGCGGTGGGGCACCGGCGCCAGGAACGGGCAGTCGGTCTCCACCAGGAGCCGGTCGCGCGGCGCAAGCCGCACCGCCTCGCGCAGGTCGCCGGCCGTGCGGAAGGTCACCACCCCGGCCACCGACAGGTGGAGCCCCAGGTCGAGGTAGGCGCGGGCGCGGGCGGCGTCGCCGGTGAAGCAGTGGATCACCCCGCCGGCCGGCGGGACGCCCTCCTCCGCCAGCACGCGCACGCAGGCCTCGTCCGCCTCACGCACGTGGACCACCACCGGCTTGCCGGCGGCGCGCGCGATCGCGAGCGAGCGGCGGAAGGAGGTCTCCTGCACCGGCCGCGGCGAGTGGTCGTAGTGGTGGTCGAGGCCGGTCTCTCCCACCGCCACCACGGCCGGATCGGCGGCGGCGCGCGCGAGGGCGTCCCAGTCCTCCTCCGGCACCCGCGCGCACTCGTGCGGGTGGATCCCGGCCGTCGCGGCGAAGAAGCCGGGATCGGCGCGCGCCAGCGCCAGCGCGTCGCCGAAGCTGCCGGGGGCGCGCCAGAGGCCGATCACCACCACGCGCGTGACGCCCGCCGCGCGCGCGCGCGCGACCACCGCGTCGCGGTCGTCGCGGTAGTCCTCGAGGTCGAGGTGGGCGTGGCTGTCGACGAGGCGCGGCACGTCGCTAGCTCCTCCCGCGCCGGGGCGCGCCGCCGCCCGTCACTTCACCCTCGTCCCGGGGGCGATGCCCTCCCCCACCGTCACCACCCGCAGGGCCGGGGCCTCGCCGGCGGCGAGGAGCATCCCCTGCGAGGTGATGCCGCGCAGCGCGCGCGGGGCGAGGTTCGCCACCACCACGATGCGCTGGCCGACCAGCAGCGCCGGATCGGGGTAGGCCTGCGCGATGCCGGCCACGATGGTGCGCGGCGCCGGCTCGCCCACGTCGACCGAGAGCTCGAGCAGCTTGTCCGCCTTCGGCACCGGCTTCGCGGCGCGGACCAGCCCCACCCGCAGCTCGACCCGGGCGAAGTCGTCGTACTGGATCACGCCGGGCACGGCGGGCCGATCCGCGGGCGCGGGCGCGGGGCGCGCGGCCTGCGAGGCCGCGCCGGTGGCCCCGGCCGGCTGGGGAGGCGGGCTCTCCGCCGGCGGCACGATGAGGCGCGCCACCTGCCGGGCGTCGAGGCGCGCGATCTGGGGGGGCTTCTCCCGGACCACCACCGGCGGGCCGGCGAAGGGGTCGAGCTCCTCCGGCCACGCGGCCGGGTCGGGCTGCCCGAAGGCCTCCGTGAGCTGCCGGCAGAAGAGGGGCATCACCGGCGCCAGCAGGACGGCCACCGCGTCGAGCGCCTTCACCACCGTGAAGAGCAGCGCGCGCGAGGCCTCGGAGCCGGGATCTTCCCAGGGCTTCGCCTCCTGCATGCGCCGGTTGCACAGGCTGGCCAGCTCGGCCGCCCTGCGGACCACCTCCCGGTACTCGAGCGCCGCGTAGGCGCGCCGCCCCTCGCGCAGCGCGGCCCGCACGGCCTCCACCACCACCGGCTCGGGCGTGGCCCGGAGCGGCCCGTCGAGGCGCGCCACCAGGGCCGCCGCGCGCGCCGCCAGGTTCGCCACGTTGTTGGCCAGGTCGGCGTTGATGCGGTTGCGGAACTCGTCGAGCGAGAGATCGAGGTCCGACACCCCCGGCCCGAGGTTCGCGGCGTAGTAGTACCGGAGGAGCTGCGGGTCGAGCCCCGCCGCGAGGTAGGTGGCGGCCGTGACGAAGGTGCCGCGCGACTTCGACATCTTCTCGCCGTTCACGGTCAGGTGGCCGTGGACCGCCATCCGGTCGGGCCGCTTCACGTGCGCGGCCTGCAGCATGGCCGGCCAGAAGACGGCGTGGAAGCGGAGGATGTCCTTCCCGATGAAGTGCTCGAGCCGGGCCGGCGCTCCCTCGGCCAGGTAGCGCGCCTCGAACTCCGCCGGCGCCAGCCGCTCCCCCTCCGGCGCCTCGACGGCGAAGTGGTGCTCGGCCGAGGAGAGGTACCCGATGGGCGCGTCCACCCAGACGTAGAGGTACTTGCCGGGGAAGTCGGGGTCGTCCACCGGGAACCCGAAGTAGGGGGCGTCGCGGGTGATGGCCCAGTCCTGCAGGTCCGAGAGCCAGCCCTTCACCTGCTCGCGCACGCCCGGCTCGAGGTGGCCCGGCGCCTCCACCCAGGCCCGGATCTCGGGCTCCACCTTGCGCAGGTTGACGTAGCCGTGCTCGGACGCGCGCACGACGGGCGCGCTCCCGCACAGGGCGCAGGCAGGCTCCTTCAGCTCGCGCGGATCGTAGGTGGTGCCGCAGCGCTCGCAGACGTCGCCGTACTGGTCGGCGGTCCCGCAGCGCGGGCAGGTCCCCTTCACGAAGCGATCGGGGAGGAAGCGCCCGTCCTTCTCGCAGTAGAGCTGCTCCACCACCTTCTTGTAGATGAGCCCCTTCGCCTTGAGCGCGCGGTAGACGCGGTGCGCCCACCGCTCGTTCTCGGGCGAGTCGGTGGTGTAGTAGGTCGAGAACTCCACCAGGAAGCGCCGGAAGTCCTCGTGCTGCTCGCGCCGGTACTTCTCGACGAAGGCGCGCGGATCCATCCCCGAGCGCGCGGCGTTCACCTCGATGGGCGTCCCGTGCGAGTCGGCGGCGCAGACGTAGGTCACGTGGTCCCCGCAGGCGCGCCGGAACCGGACGTAGACGTCGGTCTGGACGTACTCGACGAGGTGGCCCAGGTGGATCGGCCCGTTGGCGTACGGCAGGGCGCTCGTCACCAGCACTCGTTCGCTCACCGTGCTCCTCCCGTCGTGCGTTTCACGCGCCGGCCTCCCCCAGGAGGCGCCACAGGGCGCGCTCGAGCAGCAGCCGGCCCTCGGCGCCGCTCTTCATGGCCACGTCGGCGTCGGCCAGGTCGGCCAGGGCCCGCAGGAGCGCCTCCCGGCCGAAGCGCTGCGACGCCTGGTACTTCATCCAGAACCCGTACGGCTTGCGCGCGCCCAGCTCCTCCTCCGGGACGAGCGGGAGCACCAGCGCCTGCCAGGCGTCGAAGGTGGGGATGCGCCGCCCGCCCGCGGCGCGCCGCGCCCGCTCGCCCTCCACCACGAGGCGCCGCACGGTCGCGGCCATCGACCCGAGCAGCATGAAGGGGCTCGCGCCGTCGGAGAGCGCCCGGTCGAGCACCGCCAGGGCCTGCGGGAGCTGCCGGGCCTCCAGGGCGTTGCCCAGGGCGAAGAACGGGTCGGCCGCGACGCGGGTCACCACGGCGTCCACGTCGGCGGCGCGGATGGTGGCGCGCTCTCCCACGAAGGCCGCCAGCTTCGCGACCTCGCTCGCCAGCGTCCGCGCGTCCTCCCCCACCAGCTCGGCCAGGCGCGCCGCCCCGCCCGCGTCCACGGCCTTGCCGGTGCCGGCCAGCAGCGCCTCGAGCAGCGGGCCGAGCACCACCCGCTCCTCGCCCCACGTGCCCTCCTTCGGGAGGGTGAAGCTCACCCGGCGCCCCGCGGCGGCGAGGCGCTTCACGATGGGGAGCCGCCCGTCCACCTTCCCCGCGGCCACCACCAGCACGTGCCCGGGCGGGAGGCCCTGCGCGAGCGCCGCGTCCAGGGCGCCGGCGTCGCTCCGCTGGGCCCGCATCTCGCGCTCGACCGCGTAGCGCGCGGCCGCGGCCACGAAGTCGTCGCCTCCGCCCGACAGGTCCACCCCGAGCTCCTTGCGCCGCCCCGCGCCGCCCGGCCCGCCCGGCGCGCCCGGCAGCAGGTCCTCGGCG
>JAJYHA010000040.1 GCA_021784995.1 Myxococcales bacterium | reverse complement strand
GTCAAGGACCATCCGGCGAATCACCGCGAGCTGCTGAAAGTCCTTTTGGCCAAAATAGGCGACGTCGGGCTGGACGATGGCGAACAGCTTGGCCACCACGGTGGCGACGCCGCGGAAGTGGCCGGGACGGCGATCGCCGCACATCCCGTGCGCGACGCGACCGACCTCGATCCAGGTCTCGTGCTCCTGCGAGTACACGTGCTCGGGCCGCTCCGGCGCAAGCACGGCGTCCAACCCCTCCGCCGCGCACCGCTCCAGGTCGCGCGCGAGATCGCGGGGGTAGCGCGCCAGGTCCTCGTCCGGCCCGAACTGCGTCGGGTTGACGAAGATGGTGGCGAGGGCGAGCCCGGGCGCGGCGCCGGCGTCGGCCCGCCGCCGCGCCTCGCGCATGAGGGCGGCGTGCCCATCGTGCAGGTATCCCATCGTGGTCACGAGGGCGAGCCTTCGCCCCGCGTCGCGCGCGGCGAAGCAACGCTCCTGCCATGCCTTCGGGTCGCGGACGAGCTCCACGTCAGACGGGCGCCCCGACCACCTGGGCGTCGTCTGCGTCGGGCGGCTCCGGCGCCTGCACCAGCCGCAGCGTGGCGGAGTGGAAGGAGTGCTCCTCGGCCGGGAAGGCGGCCGCGTGCACGTCGGCCACGTAGGCCCCGACCGCGCCGCCGATCGATCCGCCGAGCTCGGCGTAGCGCTTCACGAACCTGGGCTTGAAGGCGCCGTCGAGGCCCAGCAGATCGTTCACGACCAGCACCTGTCCGTCGCAGTGAGGACCGGCGCCGATGCCGATGGTCGGGATCTGGAGCTGGCCGGTGATGACGCGCGACAGCTCGGCCGGGACGCACTCGATGACGAGCGCCGCACAGCCGGCACCCTGGAGCACACGCGCGTCGTCGAGGAGCCGGTGCGCCTTCTCGGAGTCCTTCCCCTGCACCACGTAGCCGCCCATCCGGTGGACGGACTGCGGCGTGAGCCCGATGTGCCCGATCACGGGGACGCCGGCGCGCACGATGCGCCGGATGACGTCGGCGTACTCGGCGCCGCCCTCGAGCTTGACCGCCTCGGCCCCACCCTCGGCGACGAGGCGCATGGCGGCGCGCACCGCGTCGTCGAGGCTCGCCTGGTAGCTTCCGAACGGCATGTCCACCGTGAGGTGCGCACGTCCCGACGACCGGCCCAGGCCACGGCGCACCGCGGCCCCGTGGTAGATCATCTGCTCGAGGGTCACCGGCAGCGTCGAGTCGTGGCCCTGGAAGACCATCCCCAGGGAATCGCCGACCAGGATGGCGTCCACCCCCGCCTCGTCGACGAGGCGCGCCATGGCGGCGTCGTAGGCGGTGACCATGGCGATGCGCTCGCCGGCCACCTTCATCTTGCGCAGATCGGTGATGGTGAGGCGCCGGCGTGGCGCCGAGGGCTGCGTCGACATTAACCACCTCCGGTGCAGGCCTGCGTGCAGGTCCCGCCCATTGGAAGGAGACTCGAATCTACCCTGGAGCAGGCGCCGGTGCCAAGGCCGAACGGGCACCGTCACCGCGCCGGGTTGTAGTGCTGCACGCCCTTCCGGTGCTTGCGGACCAGCGCGACCAGCGCCTCCAGCTCGCGCGCCGAGCTCGCCAGGTCGACGTCGCTGGTGTTGACCACGAGGAGCGGCGTGTCCTCGTAGTGGAAGAAGAAGTCGTTGTAGGCCTTCGAGAGCTGCTCCAGGTAGGCGGGCTCCAGCGTCCGCTCCGCGGGCCGGCCCCGGCGGCGGATGCGTGAGAGGAGCACCTCGTGGCGCGCCTGCAGGTAGATCACCAGGTCGGGACGCACGGTCCGACCCCCGAGGAGCGCGTAGACCTGCTCGTAGAGCGCCAGCTCGTTGGCGTCGAGGTTCAGCGCCGCGAAGATGCGGTCCTTGGCGAAGAGGTAGTCGGAGACGGTGACCTGGCCGAAGAGGTCCTGCTGGAAGAGCTGCTGCTGTTGCTGGAAGCGTGAGAGCAGGAAGAAGAGCTGCGTCTGGAAGGCGTACTTGCGCCGGTCCTCGTAGAAGCCGGCCAGGAACGGGTTCTCGTCCACCGGCTCGGCCACGAGGCGCCCGCCGAACCGCTCGACCAGGAGGTTTGCGAGCGTGGTCTTGCCCGCCCCGATGGGACCCTCGATCGCGATGTAGCGCGCTCGTTCCATGTTCCCGGAGGGGGCGAGCTTGCCATGTGCACCCGGGGCTGTCCACGCGCTCACCCCGTCGCGTCGGCCACTTCCACGACCTGCTTTGACAGCGCATGACGTGCCATGTATCGTCGTTTGCGTGCGGAGCCTCGACGCGGCGCGGGCGACGGGACGGGACCGGATGGCGGGCGCTCGACGGGGACCGACGACCGGGCAGGCCGCCCCGGATGCGCGGAGCGCGGCGGCGGCCGGGGGGGTCGATCCGGCCTTCCACCGCGCCATCCTGAAGATCGCGCTCGAGCTGAAGAAGCCGAGCGCGCTGGGTTACGACGCGATCGTCGAGCGGACGATCCGGGTCATGAAGCTCGACCCCACCGCCTTTCGCCGATACCTCGGCGAGAACGGGGCGCGCAACATGAGCCTCCTGCTCGCGACCGCACGGGGCCGGGGGCTGTAGCCCGGTACGGGACATGGGTGCCCGCTCGACCGATGGGCGTGTGGGCGGGCGAGTTTGCGGGCGGGCACCCATGCATCATCCGACCGGCCGATGCGACGTGGTGCGGTGCACGCGGCCGGCGTTCCTGGGCGGCCTCTGCGGACTGCACGCGCTGGAGCGCACGATCAGCGCGGCCCCTCGTCGTCGATCGCGACGACCAGCGCGGCCCACTCCGCGATCGTCAGCGTCTCCCCGCGGCGGCGCGGATCGATCCCCACCGCCGCCAGCGCCAGGGCGATCCGGTCGGGCGCGGCGACCCGGGCGGCGCTGAGCGCATTCGGGAGCACCTTCCTCCGCTGCGCGAACCCGGCCCGCACGAGCTGGCGGAAGCGGCCCTCGTCGCGCACCGGCGGCTCCGCGGGGTGAAAGGCGATCCGCACCACCGCGCTCTCGACCCGGGGCGGCGGCAGGAAGGCACCCGCGGGCACGCGGCGCGCGATCGTGACGTCCGCGCGGTGCTGCAGCAGCACCGAGAGCAGGCCCCAGTCCTTCGTCCCGGAGCGCGCCGCCAGCCGCTCCGCGACCTCCCGCTGCACCAGCAGCACCGCGCGCGCGACGGCGTCCCCCTGATCGAGCAGCGAGAAGAGGATCGGGCTCGTGAGGTGGTAGGGCACGTTGCCCACCACGACGAGGGGCGCACCCCCGGCCAGCTCGCGGTAGTGGACGCGCGCGGCGTCCGCCTCCACGAGCCGGACCCGGTCGCCGAGCTCTCCGCGCAGGACGGCCGCCATGTCGCGGTCCCGCTCCACCGCGATCACCTCGGCGCCCCGCGCGAGGAGCGCCGCGGTCAGGTGCCCGAGCCCGGCCCCGAGCTCCACCACCCGCGCTCCGGGGCCGTCCACCGCCAGCCGTGCGATGTCGTCCAGGATCGCCTCGTCGCCGAGGAAGTTCTGCCCCCAGCTCCTCTTCGCGCGCAGCCCGTACTTGCGGAGCAGCGCGGCCGGCGAGGGATGGCTCACGGCGCCTCCCCGGCCGTCACAGCCGCCAGCCGGCGTCGGCGGCGAGCCCCGGACCGGCGCGCTCGCCCCGCTGCAGCGCGTGCGTACCCGCCACGGCGATCATGGCCGCGTTGTCCGTGCAGAGCCTCGGGGCCGGCACGTGCACGCGGACGCCCTCGTACTCGGCGGCGCGCTCCGCCACGGCGGCGCGCAGCCGGCTGTTCGCCGCCACTCCGCCGGCCAGCACGATGCGGTCGAGCTGCAGCCGTCGCGCGGCGCGGAAGAGCTTGTGGACGA
Source organism: Myxococcales bacterium (assembly GCA_021784995.1). The sequence goes on along the minus strand of JAJYHA010000040.1, from coordinate 1,408 downwards.
GCGCGCCGACGATCGCCTCCTGGTAGCTGGCGCACAGGTCGGCGAGCGCCCGCCCCTGCGGCACGCCGTGCTTGCGCACGTGGTGGAGCAGCGCGGTCTTGATCCCCGAGAAGCTGAAGTCGAGCTCGCTCCCGCGCACGATGGCGCGCGGGAAGCGCAGGTCCGACGGATCGCCCTCGCGGGCGAGACGGTCGATCGCGATCCCGCCCGGGTAGGGCAGCCCGAGCAGCTTCGCCCCCTTGTCGAAGGCCTCGCCCGCGGCGTCGTCGCGCGTGGCCCCCAGGAGCCGGTACCGGCCGAACGTCTCCGCCACGTAGAGCGACGTGTGGCCGCCCGACACCACCAGGCCCAGGAACGGGAAGTCGGGCGGGTCGTCATCGAGGAAGGCCGCGACCAGGTGGCCCTCGAGGTGGTTCACCCGTACCAGCGGCCGCTCCCAGGCGACGGCGAGCGCCTTCGCCACCTGAACGCCCACCAGCAGCGCGCCCACCAGCCCGGGGCCGCTCGTGACGGCGATCCCGTCCAGCGAGCGCGGCGCCACACCGGCGCGCGCGAGCGCCTCGTCCACCACCGGGAGGACCTGCATCACGTGGTTGCGGCTGGCCAGCTCCGGGACCACGCCGCCCCAACGCCGGTGCAGCTCGATCTGGGTCGCGACGACGTCGGAGAGCGGACGGCGCCCGTCCTCGACCACCGCGGCCGCGGTCTCGTCACAGCTCGTCTCGATCCCCAGGACTCTCACGCGTCGGTCTCCGGCCCGCCGGCTGGCGGGCGTGGTCTCGCTCCCCGGCGACCGGGTCAACGGCCGGCTGCGAGCGCGGCGCGGGCCTCGTCGGCTCCCGCGCCGTTCGGCGCCAGGGCGAGGTAGCGCCGGTAGGCGGCGCGCGCCTCCGCCGACCGGCCGTCGTCGGCGCTCGTCCGGGCCAGGGCGATATAGGACGCGGCGCTCGACGGGTCCACCTCGATCGCCCTCCGCAGCGCCGCCACGGCGCCGGGCCGATCGCCCGCCGCCCGCAGCGCGCGGCCGAGCCCCTCCAGCGCCTCCGCGGTCTCCCGGCGGCCCAGCGCCGCGCGGTAGGCCGCGATCGCCTCCGTCAGGTGCCCCGCCGCGTGCTGCCGGCGTGCCTCGGCCAGAGCCGACGCGTAGCCACCCGCGGGCGCCGGGGCCGGTCGCGCGGTCCGAGCCTGCACGACGGCCCATCCGGCCGCCGCGACCAGGACGGCCAGAACGGCGCCGATCAGGATGGCCACGGCGCGGGTCCCCCGGCCGCGCGTGGCCCCGGGCACGCGAGCGGCCACCGCCACGGGCGGTGGTGGCGCGGGGATCGGGGTCGGCGTGCCCGAGCGATCCGGGGCGGGACGCAGCGCGCGCTCCCCGGACCGCGCCGGCGCGGCGAAGCGCACGATG
>JAJYHA010000273.1 GCA_021784995.1 Myxococcales bacterium | reverse complement strand
CGACACCACGATCGCCTACCACTTCCACGAGCCGCTCGGCGTCGTCGGCCAGATCATCCCCTGGAACTTCCCGATCCTCATGGCCGTCTGGAAGCTGGCGCCGGCGCTGGCGGCCGGGAACTGCGTCGTGCTGAAGCCGGCCGAGCAGACCCCGACGTCGATCCTGGTGCTGATGGAGCTGATCGGCGACCTGCTGCCCCCCGGGGTGCTGAACGTGGTGAACGGCTTCGGCCTCGAGGCCGGCAAGCCGCTCGCCTCCTCGAGCCGCATCGCCAAGATCGCCTTCACCGGCGAGACGACGACCGGCCGGCTCATCATGCAGTACGCCTCGCAGAACCTGATCCCGGTGACCCTCGAGCTCGGCGGGAAGTCGCCGAACGTCTTCTTCGAGGACGTGATGGCGAAGGACGACGAGTTCTTCGACAAGGCGCTCGAGGGCTTCACCATGTTCGCGCTGAACCAGGGCGAGGTCTGCACCTGCCCGTCGCGCGCGCTCGTCCAGGAGTCGATCTACGACCGGTTCATGGAGCGGGCGCTGGCCCGGGTCGCCAAGGTGAAGCAGGGCAACCCGCTCGACACCGACACCATGATCGGCGCCCAGGCCTCGACCGAGCAGCTGGAGAAGATCCTCTCCTACATCGACATCGGCAAGCAGGAGGGGGCGAAGCTCCGGGCCGGCGGCGGCCGGAACGTCCTCGCCGGCGACCTGGCGGGCGGCTACTACGTGAAGCCGACGGTCTTCGAGGGGAAGAACAAGATGCGGCTCTTCCAGGAGGAGATCTTCGGCCCGGTCCTCGCGGTCACCACCTTCAAGGACGAGGCGGACGCGCTGGCGATCGCCAACGACACCCTCTACGGCCTCGGCTCGGGCGTCTGGACCCGCGACGGCAACACGGCCTACCGGATGGGGCGCGGGATCAAGGCGGGGCGGGTCTGGACCAACTGCTACCACCTCTACCCGGCGCACGCCGCCTTCGGCGGTTACAAGCAGTCGGGGATCGGGCGCGAGACCCACAAGATGATGCTCGATCACTACCAGCAGACCAAGAACCTGCTGGTGAGCTACTCGCCGAAGGCGCTCGGCTTCTTCTAGGGCGCCGCGGCGTCGGCCCGTCCCCCGGCGCCTCGCCGGGGGGCGGCGCCGCCCCCGCCTCCGGAGGTCGCATGGCTCCTCCCCCCCGCGTCGTCGCCACCGAGGCCGCCCTCGCGCTCGTCGAGAAGCTCAAGGCGCGCCACGGCGAGCTGATGTTCCACCAGTCCGGCGGCTGCTGCGACGGCAGCGCGCCGATGTGCTACGGCCGCGGCGATCTCCTCGTCGGCGACTCGGACCGGCTCCTCGGCGAGATCGGCGGCTGCCCGTTCTACATGAGCGCGGCCCAGTTCGCGTACTGGCGCCACACCCAGCTGATCATCGACGTCGTCCCCGGGCGCGGCGGCCAGTTCTCGCTCGAGAGCGGGGAGGGGATCCGCTTCCTCACCCGCTCCCGCGTCTTCACCGACGACGAGCACCGGGAGCTCACCGCCGGGGAGGGGGAGACCCTGCTCCACGGCTGACCGGCCGCGCCTCTAGCGGTCGGCGAAGAGGGCCGCCGCCACGGCGCCGAGGCCGGACGAGATCCCGCCCGGCCAGGCGACGAGCGGCAGCGCGAGGAGGAGCCCGATCCCGAGGGCGGTCGCCCGCGGGTGGGCCTGCGCCGGGAGGCGCCCCTCCAGCGTGGAGACCCCGGTGAGCGCGAGCGTCAGCAGCCCGCTCGCCGCGAGGGCCGCCGGCGGCGGGAAGCCGCGCAGCACCAGCGCCGCGGCGATGGCGAGGAGGGCGAGGGCGTTGATGACGTCGCGCCCGTTGCCGGCCCACCAGGCGCGAGCCTCCTCGCGGCGGAGCAGCTCGCCGATCTCCTCGAGCCGGACCGCCCCGGCGACCGCGGTGAGGAGGGCGAGGCCGGCCACGGCTCGCTCCAGCGCCGTGCGCGGCTCGAGGTCCCACATGGCGCCGATGGTACCCGCCGCCGCGGGCGCTGGCGATCCCCGCCCCCTTCCCCATCGAGGGAGGCCCTGATCGGTGCCGGCCGTGGCGGCGCGCGGGCCGCGGGCGACCGCGGAACGTGGCCGGGCTCCCCCTTGTTTTCTCCTGCAGGACGGCCGAGCACGGGTTGGGGCCGCTCGCCGGATCTCGGTCCCGCACGGGGTGTGTGGGATATGGCCAGGTACGGGTGACCCAGGGTCTGAAGGAGGGACATGTAGGTGGCTGGATCCAGGCCTGTTCGTCCTGGCGTGGATCTCGCTTCACTTGTTTGTCACTCCCGGGGCGAGGCGAGTATCATCAAAAAATCGGGGGCGTGAGGTCACACCATGAGGCAGGCGATGCTCGCGGTCGATCCATCGCACCATGGCAATCCTCGTTCGTTCGCGGCGGTCGCCGTGGACGAGGACCGCTCCCGGCTCGCGCTCCCGGCGCTCTCGATCCTCCTCCTCGCCCTGGTGCTGGGCACCGCGCGCGCCGGTGAGGTGGGTGCCGGGGGTGTCGGCGAGCAGCTCCTCGATCTCCTGGGAGTGGTCGGACGCATCGCCGCGATCTGGATCGGGGCGTCGTTCGTCGCGACCGCCGCCATCCTCGTCTGGTTCCGCGCGCGGGCCCGCGCCAACGACCGGATGAGCCAGGAGATCAGGGCCGCGGACTGGGCCACGGCGGCGACCACCGCCGAGCCGGTCGCGGCGGAGCCGGAGCGCTAGCACCTCCGGGCGCCGGCCCGGCCGATCGCCACCGGAGGCTCCTCGCACCCCGTCGCGCAGAGGGCGCCGCTGGCGCTCGAGCACCCCTCGAGGCTGCAGCCGCTCGGGATCGCCGGCTCGAGGCCGATCCAGGCGTCCACCACCGCCGCGAGGAAGCCGACCTCGCGCCGCTCACCGACCTGCAGGAGCGGCCGCCGGATCAGGGCCGGCTCGGCGAGGAGGAGCCGCATCGCCTCGCCGCGCGGGAGCCCGGCGAGGCGGACCTCCCCCGCCTTCACCCGCGGGGCGGTCCGGTCGAACCAGTCCTCGACCGGGAGATCGCCGAGAAAGGCGCCGAGCTCCGCCTCGGTCCAGGGGTGCGAGAGCAGGTCGCGCACCTCGAGCTGGTGGCCGGCGCGCGCGAGGAGGGCCTTCTGACGCTCGTTTCCGCTGCAGCCGGGCTTCTCGTAGAAGATGATCTTCGCCATGCGGACCTGCCGATTGCGAGGGGCGTGCCCGGCGCCAAGCGCCCGTCATCACGTGGGTCGGGTCGGCGCGGAGCGCGCTCCGGATCCAGCTCGCCGCCTCCGGAGCGTGCAGGCGGGGCGAACCTAAAGAGGGGGGCGCCTGCGACAATCTGGGTGGTAGGGTTTTTCGGTAGAGTGCGCCTCCGTCCGAGAGGAGGGGGGCCAGCGAGGGACGATGTCCCCACCTGCCAGCCTCATCCCGCCGCTCACCGCGCCGCTCGAGCGGCGCCGGTTCGTCGATCGGGCCTGGCTCCGCTTCGTCGAGGACGGGGTCGAGCCGGAGGGGCTGCCCGCCGAGATCGCCCGCTCCTGGCGCCGGGCCCGCGAGTCGTTCGGCGTCGATCCGACCCAGCGGCGGGCGCCCCGGGCGCTGCGCGCGGAGGAGCTGGACGAGCGGCGCCGGCGCGATCCGATCTACCGGCTGGCGGCGCCGATCCTCGAGGACTTCGCGCGCCGCCTCGGCGCGGTCGAGCACGTCCTCACCTACTTCGACGCCGCCGGCTGGATGCTCGCCGCGCTCGGACACCCGCGGGTCCTCGACGGCGTCGCCGAGATCAACTTCGCCCCGGGCGCGAACTGGGCCGAGGAGTCGGTCGGGACCAACGGCCCGGGGACCGCCATCCGCGAGGGGAAGCCGCTCGAGGTCTTCGCCTCCGAGCACTTCGTGGAGGCCTGGCAGCGCTGGACCTGCGCCGGCGCGCCGATCTTCGCGCCGGGCGGCGACGTCCCGGTCGGCCTGGTGGACATCACCGGCCCCTGGGAGGCGCACGGCCCGCAGGTGATCGTCGCCGCCCGGGCCATCGCCCGGACCGTCGAGGAGCGGCTCCGCGCCGCCCAGTCGGTCCGCGACGAGGTGATCCGCTTCTCCTTTCAGGCCGCCCGGGCGAGCGGCGACGCCCTGGTGGCGATCGACACCGGCGGCCGGATCCTGGCGGCCAACGGCCCCGCCTCCTCCCGGATCGGCCTCGAGTCCGGGCGGCTCCCTCCGGACCTCCGCCGGACGGTCGAGGACGCCCTGCTCGGCGGGGCGTCGCCGGGGGAGGGGGAGACGGTCCACGCCTGGCGGGACCTGCGGGTGGTGGCCATCCCGGTCCTGCACGAGGGCTGCCCCATCGGCGCCATGCTGCGCGCCGTGCCGGCGGCCGACCTCGCCCCCAACCGGGCGCGGCACGCGGCCGGCCCCCGCGCGCCGGCGCCCGCGCCGGTCCGGTACGGCTTCGAGCAGATCCTCGGCGGCTCCGGCGCGCTGCTCCGGGCGGTGGAGCTGGCGCGCCTGGCGGCGCGCAACGCGCTGCCGGTCGTCCTCTCCGGGGAGTCGGGGACCGGCAAGGAGCTCTTCGCGCAGTCGATCCACGGCGCCAGCCTCCGCGCCGGCGGCCCCTTCGTCGCCGTCAACTGCGGGTCGATCCCGGCCTCGCTCGTCGAGTCCGAGCTCTTCGGCTACGAGGCCGGGGCGTTCACCGGCGGGCGGCGGGAGGGGAGCCCCGGCCGCTTCGAGGACGCCTCCGGGGGGACGCTCTTCCTCGACGAGGTGAGCGAGCTCTCGCTCCAGGCGCAGACCGCGCTGCTGCGCGTCCTCCAGGAGCGGGAGGTCGTCCGCCTCGGCGGCAGCGAGGCGCGCCGCGTCGACGTCCGGATCGTGGCCGCCTCCAACAAGGCGCTGCGCGCCGAGGTGGCGGCCGGGCGCTTCCGCGAGGACCTCTTCTACCGGCTCGACGTCCTCTCCATCGCCATCCCGCCGCTCCGCCAGCGGAGCGAGGACATCCCGGTCCTCGCCGAGGCCTTCCTCGGCGAGGCGGAGGCGGCGGTGGGGCGGGCCGGGCTGCGGCTCGCCGACGACGCCATCGCGGCGCTGCAGTCCGGCCCCTGGCCCGGGAACGTGCGCGAGCTGCGCAACGCGATGCTGCGGGTGGCGGCGACCGCGCCGGGGACCGAGATCCGGGGCGCCGACCTGCCGGCCGAGGTTCGCCGGGCGGCGATCGAGCCGCCGCCGGCCCCGGCGCCTCCCGCGCCGATCGCCCGGGCGCCGGGCGTCGCGGCGGCGCGCC